>JANOVD010000478.1:0-9568 GCA_031417255.1 Chitinophagaceae bacterium | reverse complement strand
GGTGGATGAAATTATTGGGGTAAAGAATATCTTATTTGGGAAAGAGTTTTTTATATAGCAAACAGAAAAACTTATACTATTACAATTACCTACTCATCCATCCCCTCACTCCCCTCTGCCGTTTTACTCGAGTTTTTCAGCATTTGATTTATTGTATCAATCTCTGTAGCTGTAAAGTAGCGCCATTTGCCGGGCGGCAGGCCGCTTAAGGTAATGTTCATGATACGGGTGCGTTTCAGGCTATCTACATTATAACCAAGCGCCTCACACATGCGGCGTATCTGCCGGTTAAGGCCTTGTACTAAAATTATTTTAAAACGATTGGGGCCTTCCTGTTTTACAAAACATTTTTGGGTGATGGTGCCCATGATACGTACTCCGTTACGCATCTTCTGTATAAAATCAAGTGTGATGGGTTTATCAACTGTAACTATATATTCTTTTTCGTGCTGGTTTCCGGCACGCAGAATTTTATTTACAATATCGCCATCATTGGTTAAAAATATCAGGCCTTCGCTACGCTTATCCAACCTGCCAATGGGAAAGATCCTCATTTTAAAATTTACAAAATCAACGATGTTTGTTTTGTCTTTAAGATCGGTGGTGCAGGTAACGCCTTTGGGTTTATTGAGTGCCAGGTAAACAGCGGTGGTCTTTTTTTTGATGGGCTCGCCATCAACCAGCACCACATCATTTTCTTTTACCCTGTTTCCTTTGGTTGCTTCTTTGCCGTTAATGGTAACACGTAGTTGCTCAATATATTTATCTGCCTCCCTGCGGCTACAGAAGCCTGTTTCGCTGATGTATTTGTTGAGGCTGGTGTCCATTAAGTTCTCAATTTTGCTACGCTAAGTTATTCTATAATTAATTTCTTATTACATTTGAGTAAATCTTATCACTATGCAGTATATAAGTTATACCATCAACATACTTATTATGATTGGTTGTTTTTATGCCCTTGCCATCCAGGTTATGAGGATAATCTGGCTGTATAAACCCGAATTTATTAAAGGCTCATTTATGTATAAACATAAGGAGCCGTCTAAGTATGATCTGATCTTATATTTCATTGGCATGTTGGTTATTCTTACTTATACTATTTACTCATTAGCAATTAAAATGCTATAGGCTTACAGATACTTTTTAGAATAAAAAAAGGGAAGCAACAACTTCCCTTAAATTTTTTATGCTTATAAGTTTTATAATCTATTTGCTTCCTGCTGTTTTCTTTTGGAGAGTTTTGCTTTTGGTGCAAACATCACCAGCATGCGCTTACCTTCCATTTTTGGCAGGCCTTCCAAAGCACCAACATCTTTTAAACGGTCGGCAAATTTTAATAATAACAGTTCACCTCTCTCTTTAAACATAATGGCACGGCCTTTAAACTGTACGTGGGCCTTCACCTTATCGCCATCTGCCAAAAATTTTTCGGCGTGTTTTACTTTAAACTCAAAGTCGTGGTCATCTGTATTGGGTGTAAAACGAATCTCTTTAACCTCGCTGGTCTTCGATTTCGCCTTCATTTCTTTCTTCTTCTTCTTCTCTTCGTATAAAAATTTATTGTAGTCAATTATTTTACAAACAGGAGGCTTTGCGCCGGGAGAAATTTCAACTAAATCAAGTTCCTGCTCTTTTGCAATTTTAATTGCTTCGGCAAGCGAATAAACACCGGGTTCCAGATTTTCGCCAACCAAACGCACTTCAAGTGCTCTTATCATGTGGTTGGTACGGTGTTCCTGTTGTTGTTCTTTTTTAAAACGGGGGTTAAATGTGCCCCTGGGTCTTGGTGGAAATGCCATTTATTATTTTTAGTTTACAATGTTGTTTTTTACTAAGTGCTGCAAAGCTCTCAGCAATTTATTTATTTAATGTTATAAAGCCAAAAGAAAAATACTATCAGTACGTTTTAATTTTAAAAAGCTGTCAGGCTGAGCCTGTCGAAGCCGGCACCTTTCTATGTATATCCCGCCTTCGACAAGCTCAGGCTGACAACATTCTCAGGCTCTTATTCTGCTGCCCTGCTTTTTATTTCTGCAGAGATCTCCTGTACAAATTCATCAATCAGTTTAACACCCAGATCGCCCTTGCCCTGCCTGCGAACAGCAACTTTTCCTTCATTCATTTCCTTCTCGCCAATCACCAGCATGTAAGGCACTTTAGCCATTTCTGTATCACGTATCTTCCTGCCTATCTTTTCGCTTCTGTCGTCAATTTCAGCACGAATATCAGCTTTTTTAAGCGTTTGCAGGATTGTATTTGCATAATCCATGAACTTATCGCTGATGGGCAGTATCTTAACCTGTAGCGGCGCCAGCCACGCCGGAAATTTTCCTGCAAAATGTTCCAGCAAAAATCCAATAAACCTTTCATGCGTTCCCAACGGCGCCCGGTGAATGATCAATGGCACTTCGGGTTGGTTATCTTTATTGGTAAAACTAAGTTTAAAACTTTGGCCCTGTGCAAAATCAACCTGGTTGGTAGCCAGTGTAAATTCCTTGCCAATGGCACTCCATATCTGCACGTCAATTTTAGGCCCGTAAAATGCTGCTTCATTCTGCACTTCTACAAAAGGCGTATTGGTATCAATTAAAACTTTGCGTACCATCTCTTCAGTTTCTTTCCAAAGCTCAGGCTCATTCACATATTTCTGTCCCAGTTTTTCGGGGTCGTGCAGGCTCAGGCGCATTACATATTTATCTACTCCAAATATTTTAAAATACTTGATATACATTTCATTAACGGCCCTGAACTCTTGTGCAAACTGCTCTTTGGAACAATAAATATGTGCATCATTCATGTGCAGGCAACGCACCCGCATCAGGCCAAATAATTCGCCGCTTTGTTCGTAACGATAACAGGTGCCATATTCTGCAATGCGGTAAGGCAGATCTTTATAACTCTTTTGCTCGGCATCAAATATTTTATGATGATGAGGACAGTTCATGGGTTTCAGGTAATATTTTTCACCGTCCATTTCCATTGGCGGAAACATACTATCGGCATAATAAGGCAAATGACCACTGGTGAGGTACATGCTTTCTTTTGCGATATGCGGAGTAACCACTCTCTTATATCCAGCAGCATTTTCAGTTTCTTTAGCAAGCTTTTCCAGTTCTTCAATAATAACAGTGCCATTGGGCATCCATAAAGCAAGGCCTGGCCCTACATTATCATCCATGGTAAAAATGCCAAGCTCTTTACCCAATTTACGATGATCTCTTTTTTTAGCTTCTTCCAGCATCAACACATATTCATCCAGTTCTTTTTGATTTGGAAATGTAACGCCGTAAATACGGGTAAGCTGTTTGTTTTTTTCATCGCCTTTCCAGTAAGCACCGGCAATGCTGGTAAGTTTTATGGCTTTTATAAAACCGGTATTGGGAATATGTGGGCCTCTGCATAAATCGGTAAAACCACCCTGTGTGTAAAAAGTAATTTCGCCATCGGTCAATCCGCTCAGCAGGTCCAGTTTATATTCATCATTTTTTTCGGTAAAATATTTAATAGCATCAGCTTTGGGCATTGGTTTACGAAGAAAAAGATTATTCTGCTTTGCCAGTTCATTCATCTTCTTTTCCAATTGGGCAAGGTCATCTTCGGTGATTTTATTTTCGCCCAGGTCCATATCGTAATAAAAACCTTTTTCAATGGCGGGGCCAACCCAAAATTTTACACCGGGAAAAGCGGCTTCAACAGCCTCGGCCATTAAATGTGCCGATGAATGCCAGAAAGTTGCTTTACCATCACTGTCATCCCAAGTAAGCAGTTTAAGCGAAGCGTCGTTTTCAATGGACCGGTGAGCATCCCAAACATCGCCGTTAATATTGGCGGCCAAAACTTTTCTTGCCAGCCCTTCACTTATGGATTTGGCAACATCAAATGCTGAAGTTCCGTTTTCATATTCTCTTACTGCGCCATCGGGCAATGTTATCTTTATCATATCTTTATTGGCGACCTTTGCGGCCTGCGGCTGCAAATTTAACGAAGTATTAGCTATGGAAAAATTTATCTAAAATATCTTTGTAAATAATGAAAAAAACAGTTCTTTTCCATGTCTTATTTTTAATTTCAATAATTGGCTCTTCACAATCATTGGAAGGTGAATGGAAAGGTTTTTTCACTGACAGCGAAGATAGATTGGAAAATCAAACACAAATTTTTATTCGTTTCAAAAAAATTAATGATACCGCTTTTGAAGGAATAAGCACGACAATAATTAAATATTCTAAAAAAGAAACAGATACAACGATTTGTATTTTACAAGGTAGTTTTTATGAAGATAACATTTTGCTTTTAGAAGAAACCAGGGCTCTGAAAGACTTTACAAATTCCACTGGCTGCTTACAATTGATGAAATTATACTACAGAAAAAAAAAGAAATATATTGAACTGGAAGGTGATTGGTATACTGAGGATGATAAATGCGGACATGGCCTAATCCGTTTAACTAAATCTTTATAAATTATAATGAAGCAATTTCTATACTTATTATTATTAGTTTTTATTACTACACAATCAACTGCCCAAAACTTTAACGGGCAATGGAAAGGCGAGTTTATTGATAAGAGTACTTCCTTTGTTGGCTGGGGTGGCGACCATTGCGAATATGTACTGGAGATTGAAATTAACGGTACCAAAGTAACCGGCTATTCTTACACTTATTTCAGCGATGGCGGTAAACGTTATTATACCATCTGTAAATTAACCGGCACCTTAAACAAAGACAGTAAATACGTTGAAATAAAAGAATCCGAAAGAACAAAAACCAATGTACCCGTAAACATCCGCAATTGTTTTCAGATACACCGGTTATCTTATTCTGAACAGGGCAATGAGCAAATTCTGGAAGGAACCTGGGTTCCGGTTCCCAACCAGGATGGTGATTGTGGATTTGGAACAACTGTATTAACACGCAGGGTGCTTAAAAAAAATCCGGTTTATTACAACAATACAACCACAAAAGATAAACCTAAAACCACTGCCCCGGTTGTTAAGGCGCAACCAAAAACTACCACACCGCCGGTTGTAAAATACAATCCTAAAACAACAAAACCGCCACCTGTAGTAAAAACAGAACCAGTTAAAAAAAATCCGCCGCCGGTTGTAAAAACTGAGCCTGTGAAAAAAAACACAGCAGAAACACCTGCACAGGATAACAGGAAAACGGAGATGGCTACCAATAATTTACCTAAAACCCCGGTACCAAAAACAGAACCGGCCGAAAAAAAGATTGCAGATAACAGGTACGAAAAACGAAATAATGATGTAATAAAAACAATAGAAATTGATAACCCGGGTTTTACAGTTGCTTTATACGACAATGGAGAAATTGACGGCGACAGTATTTCCCTGTTTTTTAACGGAAAGCTGATATTATCGCACAAGCGCCTCAGTGACAAAGCGCTCACCTTAAAATTAAATGTAGATGAATCGAAGGATATTAATGAACTGATCATGTATGCCGAAAACCTGGGCACCATACCTCCCAATACAGCGCTGATGGTGGTTAATGACGGTGATAACCGCTATGAAGTACGTATTGCATCCGACCTGCAAAAAAGCGGTGTTATCCGTTTTGTACATAAGCCTAAAATCAAGCAATAAACTGGCCGGTATTGCGTTATTAACCCAAACCAATATCGTTATTACAATGAAAACTATTTTTACAGCCCTGGTTTTATCTGCCGGCCTTTTTACAGTTTCTGTTTTTACAAATTCCTGCGCCAAACCCGATCACAGCACCGATAAACCTAAAGAACAGCAGGTTGTTGGCAAGTGGAGTATAAACCGGATTCAGCTTAAGATTTTTGTAAATGGCACATTTATCAAGGATACCATCCTGAAACAAAGCCCAAAACCAGAAAATTATGTAAAGTTTGAAACAGCCGGTGGTTTTGAATACAGGTTTAATACTAACACATCGGATATTGGAACCTATGAGTTTGCAGGTGGCGGCTTAGTGGTTTCAAATTCATCGCCCAATTCTTATAGCTGGACAATGCTAACATTAACCAATGTTTTGTTTACCGTGGTTTCAAAAGGAACAGACCCTGCATTTCCGGGTGCATTTGTTGAACGATATCAAACTTTTGTTCGCTAATCCCTTTATATAATTTTATTGAAAGTCATCCCGAATTTTTCGGGATTTTTTTGTCTAAAATTTGGTAGTGTATCAGTTTGATAATTTACATTCTCAGAAAAGCTGTCAGCCTGAGCTTGTCGAAGGCGGGTTTTTCTAAAAATGACCGGTTTCGACAGGCTCAACCTGACAGCTTTTCAAACTGATGCACGACCTAGAATTTTACATTCCAGGTTATGGCCGGTATTACTGGAAACAAGGAAACCTGTTTGGCCTGTATCTCCAAAGTGCCATTAAATGGACTTCCCGTCTGGTCAAAATAAATGAAGTAGGGATTTTTGCGGTTATAAGCATTGTACACACTGAACACCCATTCGCTTTTCCATTTTCGTTTTATATTTTTCTTTGGCGTAAGTATCGCAGCAAAATCAAAACGGTGATAAGATGGTAAACGATATTCGTTAATACGGCTATACTCCTGTGTAAGTATGCCGCCCACAATATAAAACCGCTGTGGCAATGTTGCAGCATTGCCGGTGCCGAATACAAAAGCTGCTGATAATTTCCATTTTTTATTTAACTCATACATGGCAACAATGCTCATATCATTTCTGCGGTCGTATTTTGCCGGGTATTTTTCTCCAAAATTTAATGCAGCGAATTTGCGCCATGTCCAGCTCAAAGTGTAACCCACCCATCCTGTTAAGCGGCCTTTGGTTTTATTTATAAAAAATTCTGCTCCATAACTCCAGCCTTTGCCAAATGTGAAAGAATTTTCTGTGTCCTCCAAACCGGTGGGTGTATAGCCTTCTTTGTATTCGATCTGGTTCTGCATTTGTTTGTAATACAGTTCTACAGAAGTTTCATACATGTTATCTTTAAAATTCTTAAACAGGCCCGCTGCATATAACCAGCTTATCTGTGGCCTTACTTTATATGTGCTGGGCACCCAAATATCGGTGGGCAAAGTAGTACCTGCGTTACTCACCAAATGTATGTATTGTAAATTGCGTGTTACCGAAGCTTTAACCGAAGTCTCATCATCCAGTGCATAGCGGATGGTAAAACGGGGCTCCAGTCCGCCATAAGTTTTTACAGCTTTTCCTCTTCCAAAAACTGTACTGTCAAGCCGGTTTCCGTTATCATCAGTTTCATAAATTTTATACGGGCCATTTTGTTGAAACCAACTATATCTTAATCCTGCATGAATTTTTATTTTTTCATTGATCTCCCAATCATCCTGCACATACAAAGCAGCTTCGTGTCCATACTTAATTTGTGCATTATTGGGTTTAAAAACTGTGGAGTCCTGTTTGCCGCTGATTATTGATGGTGTGAATTTATGGTAGGTGTAAATACCGCCAAACTTTAGTTTATGGCCGGTATAGGGGTACAGATCAAAATCCTGTTTGATGCTCAGGTCCCTTATACCCGATGCCAGCTTTAATTCAAAATCGTTTTGCAGAGCGTTGAATGTAAAATTGTAATTGTTATAAACCACTGTTGTGTTGCCAAACAGTTTGTTATTGAAAACGTGGTTCCAGCGTAAAGTACCAGTTGCGTTTCCCCAGGGAATATTTATTTTTAAACTCTGCTTGCCATTTGCAAAATCAAAAACATCTCTGCCAAAATAACCACTCAGGTAAACCCGGTCTTTATCAGAAAATGCGTAATTTATTTTTGCATTCAAATCATAAAAATAATATCCGCTGCCTTTAAACTGGCTGGTAGATTTTATAAAAGGCTTTGTGAGTGCGTCAATATAAGTTCGCCTGGCAGAGATGATAAAAGATGACTTATTTTTTTTGATGGGGCCTTGTATAGAGAGACGTGAAGCAATTACGCCAATGCCTCCATCTACCTGAAACTTTTGGTTATTTCCCTCCTTCATCGAAACGTCCAGCACACTCGATAAACGGCCACCATACTGTGCAGGCATGCCGCCTTTAATAAGCGTAACATTTTTTATGGCATCGGCATTAAAGATGGAAAAAAAACCAAACAGGTGGCCGGTATTATAAACGGGTGCATCATCCAGTAAAATCAAATTCTGATCAGGCCCTCCACCACGTACATAAATGCCTGCACTCCCCTCGCCTGCATTGCGTACGCCGGGTAAAAACTGGATGGTTTTTAAAAGATCTACTTCGCCCAAAAATGCAGGGATAGATTTTATCTGCTCCATGGGCAATGTAAATTTTCCCATTTGTGCATTCTTAACATTGGCATCTCTTTTTTTGGTTGATACCACAACCTCCTGCGATAAATTTATTTTTGGCAGCACTTCAAAATTTATTTTGGTATCTGTAACAAGATTTATTTCAACTGCTTTATAGCGATACCCAACAAAAGAGCAAATCAAAATATATTTCCCTTCATCAAGTGTGATGGAATAAAAACCATACAGGTTACTGCTGATGCCTTTTGATTGGCCCTGTACCGTAATGGCGGCGCCAATAAGGGTTTCGCCATTAAGCGAATCTTTGATATACCCGCTGATGGTGTATTTGTTTTGTGCAAAAGCCTGCAAAGAGCCCAATAAAAAAAGAAAAACAAAAAAATATAGCTTCATAGTTACAAATTCCTGATGCAGGTTTTTCTTTCTTAATTTTTAATTTAATTATTTTGCCATGATGGTATCTTTTACCATGCCACAATGTAACATGGTACCCCTGAACTCCGGATGATTTTTGCCCAGATAGGGATTCATAACGGCTTTGGTTTTGCTTACCCAGTTTGCTTCTTTATCATCACCAAAAGCCATTGGGCAGTTTAACCAATACATTTTTTCGCCTTCGTAATTAATCAGTTTAAAAAATTCAGGGTAAAGATTTTCTGAAACCATGCTGAAATCTTTCCGCATTTCCTGTATATCTGTCATGGTTAAAATTGATTGGGCGTTGGTTTTTATACCTGATAAACTGTTCATGGCAATTTCATAAATACTGGTAGTATCTTTTTTTAATTCATCCATTGGTATGCTGTCGAGCAACTGAATAAATTTTCTGTCGTGCTCCTTAACTTTTGCTGTATCGGCCTCAACAAATGCGGCAGACATATCAAAATACGCATTCATGGCTGTTGCAACGGCCTGGTTAAATGCAACAGAATGTTTTTGTAAAGCCATCGGCTGTTGCTTTGGCCCTTTATCTCCGCCACCGGCATTACTGAACTTATACCAGTAATAACCTGCTATTGCCAGAATTAAAATCAATAAACCCAAAAGTACTTTTTTCATGTTGCTGCTTTTTAGCAAAGCTAACTACTCATTAAATAAATTGATGCTATTATTTAAAGATTTCCTGATAATATAACAGTATTTACGCTGCAAGGGTTCGATAATCGTTATTTTTGCCGACTATTATGCAACTACGCTCATTTTTAGTCATAAATAATGAGCTACGTTGCACACCGTAAACCGTTTCGAAAATTTATTATGCTTTTAGGATTACAAAATGTAACATTTGAATTTGGTGCCAGAACAATTGT
>JANOVD010000477.1:0-3388 GCA_031417255.1 Chitinophagaceae bacterium | reverse complement strand
CGGTTGCGTTCATTGGGGGCAAATTTCACTAATAAAAACGAATTACACTAATTATGGAAATTTACTTATTTCAACAGCATTCCCCACTGGAGCAAATTCGAGTACTTTGTTATCTTTAGTAAACACAAAAATTAAAACAATCACTTTTTTATGGCAACAGATAAAAAATTTAAGCTTAAGCCAGAGGAAATAGTTCAGCTTATAGATCCTATGGGTGGCTGTATTGCTACAGATAAAATAACTGTAGATGGAGAAATGGTTGATTATATGGTTCGTGAAGAACAAGATAATGATATTGATAGTGGCTGGCAGTTTTTCTCGGGTACTGAAGACCAGGATTATGTGGATGACCCTAATAATTCTGCTATTTATGATGTAAATACAATCGCAAATTGTGACAGGGCGATAATTCCTTATCTTGATTTACCTGTTGGAACTCAACTGGAACGAATTCGAGGAACTGATAAATTTCAAATTATTCCCGGGTAAAATTTACAAAAAACAATAACCGTCTAGCTACGGAAACTTCCTAAATACAGTAAACTTCAGCAACATCTCCAAAAACAGCAATGCCAGTGCTGCCATTACAAAAGGAAAGAATTTTTCGGTATACCGTGTGCGGCTTGTAATTTCTACTTTTGATTTTTCTAAATTATTTATATCAGCATAAATTCCGGTAAGGCCCTCATTATCTTTTGCACGAAAGTATTTGCCGCCGGTTTCATTGGCAATTTCTTTCAGCAGTTTTTCATCAATAGAAACTTTGCCCTGTTGCATTACAATACCCATGGGCGTATTTACCGGTTGCGGTGCATAACCATCGGTACCAACACCAATGGTATAAACTTTTATTTTAAAAGCTTTGGCTATTTCCTTGGCTGTTTGTGGGTCAATTAATCCGCCGTTATTTTCACCATCAGTCAATAAAACAACAATCCTGCTTTTTGATTTGCTGGTACGCAAACGTTCTACACTTGTGCTAAGGCCCGAGCCAATGGCCGTGCCATCTTCCAGCAAACCGTTGCGTATATTTTCAATGGCCGATATCAATACCGGGTGATCGGTTGTAAGCGGACATTGCGTAAAACTCTCACCCGAAAAAATAACAACAGCAATACGATCTGTAAGTCTTTTATTTACAAAATCAATGGCAACGTTTTTTGCGGCTTCCAGCCGGTTTGGTTGCAGGTCCTGCGCCGTCATGCTACCGCTTACATCAATACACAATACAATATCTACGCCTTCGCCTTCGGCATTCTGTTCTTCATACATGGTTTGTGGCCGGGCAATGGCTGCTATAATAAAAATTACAGCCAGCAACCTGAATACAAAAGGCAAATGCCTTAACCCTGTTTTCCAGGATGATAAACCTTTGGCAGAAACATCTGAAATAATAATCGCCCCCTGCCGTTGATTATTTTTTGTTACATACCACCAGATAAGCACGGGTATTAAAACCAGCAACAGCAAAAACCAGGGTTGGCCAAAAGTTATATTTTTAAAATAGTCGAAAAGCAAAATCAGTTTATAGGTTTAGGCCCGCCCGGCTGAACACCGTTCGGACGTGGGTTTAGAAATTTAGAGGCTTCGGTTAAATTTATTGTTTCTTTTATTTTTTGTTTGCAGTCTTCACTTTCATAAGATAAGGGCAGATACTTTGCAAATTTTACCGCATCGGTACAGCGCAGGGCTGTGGCCAGGTTCGAAATGTTTTTCGCAGGTAAATCAATTTCCTTTATACTTATCAAAAGATCGCCGGTTGTTTTGTTTAACAGGTTTTTATTTTGTTTACGGCTCTGGTAATTTTTAAAAATGGCCGAGAGCTTTATATGATACAATTTAATTTCAGCAGCATCCTGCAAATTAAGCTGAGCAAGTTTTTTCAGCTCTTCCATCGCTTCATCGTAAGGCGAAAGGCTGGAAACAGATGCTGCCGGTTGCAATTTCTTTTTCTTTTTAAAATACCTGTACAACAGGTAAATGATCAGCAGCAGCAGCAAACTACCGCCAATAATATAATACCAGAAATAATCGGTGATGGTAACCTTTATGATGGGCTTTATATCACGCAGTTGATCGGTAGTATCTGCCGGTGAATAAGAAACATTTACAAAAAACGAATCGGTGTTTATAATTTGAGGTGATTGTCCTGCGGCTGGTGTAAGCTCAACAGGCAAGGCTGGAAACACCCATCTGCCCGAATCGAAACTGGTAATGATGAAGGTTTGTTCAACAGTTTTGGAATCATCCTTAAAATTGGTAGTATCTGCTTTACCGGTTTCTACAATATCAAAATGTGGAATGGATTCAGGAATGATAAGTCCCTTATTTAATGCGGCAGTATTAAGGGGTAAAATTGTTTTTATAGTAAGCTTTATCTGCTCGCCAATTAAAATATCTTTTTTATCAGTTATGGTTTGCACCGATTGACCGAAACACAATTGCATACAAAAAGAAAAACAGACTGCTAATGCCGCAGGCATCAAATTCCAGTGATTCTTTTTACTCGTCATGTATGCTTTAATTAAATAGTTGGCAGTGGGCAGTTTGCAATTGGCAGGCCTTGAATAAAAAACAGTTTCTATCCTCCGCCAACTGCTAACTGCCCACTGCAAACTGCTCTCTATATTCTTTTAATAAAAAACTGCTGCAATATTTTTACATAATCATCATCTGTACGCACATGTAATAACTCGGCTCCTGCTTTTCTGAAATAATTTTTGCTCAGTTCGCTTTGCTGCATAAAATGCTGCTGGTAATTATACCGCACCAGTTCATCACTGCTGTCTATCCACCGGTTTTTATTTGTTTCTGCATCCTGCACCTGCAGCAGGCCGGCATCAGGCAGTTGCATGTCCATTTTATCATAAACCCGTATGCCAATCACATCATGCTTATTGCCAATTACTTTAAGGCCATCATCATAACCGGTTGCCAAAAAATCGCTTAATATAAAAGCAATGCTGCGCTGCTTTACAGCCCTGCTGAAAAATTTAATGGCATCATCCAGGTTGGTGCCCTGCTTTTTTGCTTCAACAGTTAACAATTCACGTACAATATATAAAGCATGTTGCCGGCCTTTTTTGGGAGCAATGTATTTTTCTATTTTATCGCTGAAGAAAATAACGCCAACTTTATCATTATTACTTACAGCGCTGAAAGTAAGTACAGCCGCCATCTCCACGATCAGGTCTTTTTTCTGTTTGGCAACGGTGCCAAATAAATTACTGGCGCTGGTATCAATCAGCAACATCACTGTAAGTTCACGTTCCTCTTCAAAAACTTTGGTAAAAGGATGACTGAACCTTGCACTTACATTCCAGTCAATAAACCGTACATCATCACCGGCATAATATTCCCGCACTTCTCTAAAACTCATTCCTTTGCC
>JANOVD010000476.1:0-6946 GCA_031417255.1 Chitinophagaceae bacterium | reverse complement strand
CAAATCAGCTAAAACGGTATCCTCTTAAAAAATCAGCAACCGGCATTGTTTTTTTACCTTCCAGTTGTAATTCTAAAACAGAGATATAACCATTGGTGCAGGCAAATTGTAAAAAGGTTTTATGATCGGTTTCAAAACTCCCGGGTTTATCGGCGGGTGTTTTGTTTAGTTTTGCCGCTTTAAATATTTTAAGTTTTTTTTCATGCAAAAAACTAAAGGCTGCGGGGTAGGGTGCCAGGCCACGAATTAAATTATATACTTCATCAACCGGTTTGTTCCAATCTATTTTGCAGGTTTGGGTGAAGATTTTGGGAGCATGTTTTAGTGAGTGGTGAGTGGTGAGTGTTGAGTGGATGCCTGATGGTTCACTACTCACTACTGACGACTCACTACTCACTTCTGATGATTGTGGTACTTCCTTCAATGTTCCATCAGCTAATCCTTTAATTGTTTTCACCAAAAGTGCTGCACCAATCAGCTTCATTTTATCATGCACCTCACCTGCGGTTTCATCTTCGCCAATTGCAAAACTTTGCTGCAATAAAATATCACCGGTATCTATTTCGTGTTGCAGTTTAAAAGTGGTTACACCGGTTTCTTTTTCGCCATTGATAACTGCCCAATTGATAGGCGCTGCCCCACGGTATTGCGGTAACAGGCTACCATGCAGGTTTACAGAGCCCAGCGGCGGCATATTCCAAACTACTTCGGGTAACATCCGGAAAGCAACTACCACCTGCAGATCTGCCTGTAATGATTTCAGTTGTTCTAAAAACCCGGGGTCTTTTAATTTTTCGGGTTGAAGAATATAGAGGTTATTTTCAACAGCATATTTTTTAATTGCACTTTGCTGCAACTGTAAGCCCCTGCCGCCTGGTTTATCAGGCGCTGTTATCACGCCCACAATATTGCAACCGGCTTTTACCAAAGCATCAAGCGATGCAACAGCAAATTCGGGTGTGCCCATAAACACTATCCGTAATTCAGTAAATTTTTTAGTTTCGGTTTTTGGCATTCAGTTTTATTCAAAATCATCGTACAATAAATACTTTTTTCTTATCACTTTAAATGCACTCAGTTGTGGTTCCCAGCTTTTTCTTATCTCATTTTCAGATTTACCAGCTTTAACCTGTTGCATTAATATATCATTACCGGCAAGTTTGTTAAAGAAATTATTTTTTAAAAAGAAAGTATCTTTTCCGGGGAATAATGTATAAGCTTCAATCAAATATTTAAGCTGAATTTTATTATCAATCATTTTTAATACCTCTTCATTACTGCCACTCAAATTCCACCCATAGCATTGCTGGTAAAAGCATTTACTGTTTTTAGCGCCTGCATTGGGTTTGGGTGTAAAGTTGTATAAATTTTTCGGCAAGTTTGGATGCCCGAAAATCTGAAACGGTTTATCTGTTCCTCTTCCCTCACTCAACACGGTACCTTCAAAAAAACAGGTAGAAGGGTAGAGATAAATACTCTGCATCTCTTTTAAATTGGGCGATGGCATTACTGGTAAAATGTATTTGCTGTTATGATCGTAATTTTTACATTTGATCACCTGCACATGAAAAGGGGTATCAACAGTTGGTTTAGTTGTTACATTATAAGCATTAATTGCATTGGCCTGTTGCGATAACCAGTTTTCGCCGGTCAGCATAAGTGCATATTCGCCCATCGTCATTCCATACACAATGGGAATGGGTTGCATACCAACAAAACTTTTAAAATTCATATCCAGCACCGGGCCATCCACATAAAATCCATTTGGATTTGGCCTGTCAAGTATCAATAATGGCTTATGGTTTTCCAGTGCAGCTTCCAGGTAATATTGAAGCGATGAAATAAAAGTATAAAACCTTACACCAACATCCTGTATGTCAAAAATCAAAACATCCACATCTTTTAAATCTTCGGGTGTTGGTTTTTTATGATTGCCATAAAGGCTGATAACCGGTAACCCGGTTTTTTTGTCTATAGCATTATTAACGTGTTCTCCGGCATCCGCAGTCCCTCTGAAACCGTGTTCGGGCCCGAAAATTTTTACAACATTAATACCACTGCTGAGCAGCGTATCAACCAAATGCGTGTTTTTTACCATGCTGGTTTGGTTGGCAAAAACCGCTACACGTTTACCTATCAGCATGGGCAGGTACACCTGCATACGTTCGGCACCGGGTATAATGGGTTCATTATTTATTGACTTTACAGTTGATTGCGCAGCTGGGGCACAGCAATTAAACAATACAACAATAAAACAGGTTATTACTTTTATCATTCTTCAAATTTCATAAAAACTTTTCATTTGAAATCATTTAAATGGTAATTTGCACCCGTTTTAACGAATCCTGTCTTTTATCCTTCACTTTTTAAGCTGATTGTAACTGGTAAGGCGTACTTGCAACAATGTAGATGAAAAATTTATTTGTATCTAACAAAAATTAAAAACAAAATTTTATGCAACAGGTTAAGGAAGGAGATGTAGTAAAAGTACACTACACAGGTAAATTAATTAACGGGGAGCAATTTGATTCTTCGGTTGACAGAGAGCCTTTGGAATTTACAGTTGGCGCCGGACAAATGATCAAAGGTTTTGATGATGCTATGCCCGGTATGAATTTGGGCGAAAAGAAAACGATCAATATTGCACCTGATGATGCATATGGCCCAAGGAGTGAAGAAGCGATCATTGAATTTCCTAAATCAAATATACCGGCCGATATGAAATTAGAACCGGGTATGCCGCTTACTTTAAGCAACCAGCAGGGGCAGCCCGTTCCGGTAATTGTGGTTGAAGTAAAAGAAGAAGTAATTATTTTAGATGCCAATCATTTTTTAGCCGGACAGGAGTTGATATTTGATATTGAGTTGGTAGAGATACTTTAAAATAGGCAATAAGCAATAGGCAATTGACAATTGATCCAGTTTGAGTATTCAAACTGGTTTGCATATTGTCAATTGCCTATTCATTTTTTATTTACTGTTATACCACCATCCCAGCCAGATTCCCGCCAGGCCCCATCCTGCAATATCATCAATCAGTTCTCCTTTTATTACGTCCCAACTGGTATGCATCCAGTTATGCCCCATATACGATACAAATAAAAAGCAGACAATGCCAAAAGTTAAGGTTGTGGAAAATACTCCCGAAAAACTTTTTGTGCCCATCCTGCCAATTACCAGGCAGCAAAGCCATATACAAACAAGGCAGATTAAAAATGCACGGATGATGGGCATTACCATATCCGTTTTATGTGCTTTGTGATAGTTGACAATTGCCCAGGGCTTGCCTTCATGTTTTTTCATAAACTCTTCCATTTCAGTATGCGGTGTACCCACCGGCATATTGGGCATAAAATACTGGCCTTCTTCGGTAAGGCTGCTGCTGATAACGTTCAGTATGCTATCCTGTGCAGGCGTGTATTTCATGGCTTTATCGTGAATGCCCATAACCATCCACGAAGCAGATTGCCAGCCAAAAAGTAATATGGCTCCAACCAGGGAACCAATGATGATTTTTTTCATGTTTTTAGTTTTAGTTGCGAAAAATATAAACTTTGTTTTTAAAATACAAGGGTTTGATATTTTTTGCTCATAGTTTTTTGCATATTGCCAATTACCAATTGCTTATTTGGATTAAGTTTGTATAAATTGAAATAATGATACAGATAAGCCCGGATAACATTGCCAACCGTTTCATGCGTTATGTGCAGATTGATACACAGAGTGATCCCACCAGTACTGCACATCCCAGTACGGAAAAACAAAAAGACCTGAGTAAACTTTTGCTTAAGGAATTGTACGGTATGGGTATAACCGATGCTACAACCGATGAGTATGGTTATGTTTATGCAACCATTCCATTCAACAGCGATAAAAAAAATATACCGGTCATTTGTTTTTGTGCTCATGTGGATACAGCGCCCGATTGCAGCGGCACCAATATAAAGCCCATCCTGCACCGTTATTATGATGGTGCCGATATAGTTTTACCTGATGATACCAGCCAGGTTTTGCGCATGAGTGATTCGCCTTATTTAAAAAACCATATTAACAGCGGTGTAATTACCACCAGTGGAACCACCTTATTGGGTGCCGATGATAAAAGCGGTGTGGCAGCCATTATGGAAGCTGCTTTATTTTTTGTACAAAATCCTGCTGTTAAACATGGCGATATAAAAATTTTATTTACACCCGATGAAGAAGTGGGGCAAGGCACTGCAAAAGTGGATATGCAAAAACTGGGGGCACAATTTGGTTATACTCTGGATGGTGGCGAAGCCGGAAGCCTGGAAGATGAAACATTCAGTGCTGATGGTGCTGTTATAACCATTAACGGCGTTATTACACATCCCGGATATGCAAAAGATAAACTGGTAAATGCGTTGAAAGTTGCCGGAGCTGTTTTGGATGCTTTGCCGAAAATTGAATGGAACCCCGAAACAACAGACAAGCGTGAAGGATTTGTACATCCAACATCGGTTAATGGTATTGCAGAGAAAGCAACCATACAATTTATTGTGAGAGATTTTACATTAGCCGGTTTGCAGCAACATCACAACCGGTTGAAAAAAATTGCTGAAGAAACGGTTGCAAAATTTCCCGGTGCAACAATGGAGTACCAGGCAGTTGAACAATACCGCAACATGAAGGAGGTGTTGGACAAATGCCCGCAGGTAGCGGCTTATGCCGAAGAAGCAATACAAAGAGCCGGGCTAACAGTTAAGAAGGAAAGTATCCGTGGCGGCACCGATGGCAGCCGCTTTAGTTATATAGGTATGCCCTGCCCCAATATTTTTACCGGTATGCAAAACATACACAGCAAACTGGAATGGATTGGCACAAAAGACATGGCCAAAGCTGCAGAAACCATTGTGCATTTGGGGATGATCTGGGAGGAAAAAAGTTAAGAATAATTTGATTATTTTTTACCCCTTCTGTCGAATTTGGTATACCATTCCGAAAAAGATTCCAGTTTAGGAAGGTTATCAGCAAACCAGGCATTATAAACATCTGGTTTAATTAACTGGGAGATATAATGACAAAAGGCTTCTGTATGCTTATTTTGCGACAGGTCATAAAAATAGTCAACATAAAAATCCCACCAAAAACCATGGTTGTTCTTTTTCATTTCTCCCAATATGCTAAAGAATGAATTGCTGTTTTCGGTAAACAACTCCATGGCTGTTTTATTTTTATTGGCTTCATTGTTTTTAGAAGCCTCCAGCAAACCCAGCATTAATTCAGCCGTATAAAATTCATCATCATCATTTTTACCGGGTAATGTTATGATTACTGATTTTTCATTTTCTTTTTTTACGCCTTTTTTAATTTGTTCGTCCAATAAATTATAAGCAGGTGTGGCACGTTTTGATTTGGGCTCAAGTAACAAAAAATTATACAGGGCCAAAATGCTTTTTACACGGTGCTGCTGCCTGGCCATAATATTTCCCAACAATAAATGACTGCTGGCATGTGCAGGGTTTATTTGTAAACCTTTCATCAGCGCATCTGCAGCTTCGCCATATTCTTCCAATTTAGACGTAGTTAAGGCCAGGTTGTAATACAGCAAATGATTTGTGCTGTGTTTTTTTATTCCTTCTTTATAAACTTTTATGGCTTCTTTTGGCTTTCCTGAAAGATCCAAAGCTGTGCCTTTAATAATATAAGCCTGGTCAATATAATCTGAGTTGGCTGCAATTACCTTATTGCTGTATGCAATGGCGTTTTGATAATTCTTAAGCGCCAGGTACGAAGATGCAATTTCATAATTTGCTATTGGCGAGTTTGGATTTATTATCAATGCATTTTTATACAGTTCCACTGCACCTTCATAGTCTCCTTTGTCGTGCAGTTTAATGCCTTCGTTAACAAAATTATTAACTGCATCATTCTGTGCATAAACACCGGTAAACAGGAATGTACAAAGCAGGAATAATTTTATCGTTTTTTTCATGAAAATGGTGTGTTAAAAAATGCTGAATAATTAATTTATTTCAAGTAGTTTTCTGAATTTTTTTTTAAGCTTAAAATTATTTTTGGGGTCATCACAATAAGCAATCACCAGTTTGGCAGCATTCAGTTCTACAGTCAATGGGTTAACTGATGCAGCTTTATTTTCGAGGCTGTATTTTACCATGGCTGCAACAAAAATGCTCAGTAAATTTTTATCATCACCAATATCTGCAACAATACCCTGCATATTAAAACTGTAATCTTTGGTTCCCGGTATCCAGTTTGATAAAAACTGTAAGGCACCCGCCCTGCCTGCATCAACCTCAATAAAAGGAGTGGTTAGTATAAATGTTGCAGCCGATAAGGCAAGTGGCTCTGTTTCTTTATAATCTGATGGTTTTTCAAGTTTAATATCCTGGTAAGGGTAAGCAGTCTGACAAAATGAAATATTATTGATGCAAATAAAGAAAAGAAAAAACAGAAACTTATTCATAGTTAGATTTTTTTCTGCAGAGCAGATTCCCTGATTACCATTGCCGGTAACTAAAGATAAAGAGAATTAGCATGATGTAAATAATGAAGTCTGTTTAAGCTTTTTGTCGCTAACGGCAGTTTGTGAAAAAACTCCTGCCGTTCTATAAATATACACACAATGTTAATAGCTGCAAACCCTTTATGATTTACACCGTTGTTTGGTGCCTGCCTGCCGGCAGGTTCGTGCAGATGGCTTTGCAGCCATGCAATCACTAATTATTATACCAGTTGTGAGTATGCCTTGCATCAGGCAGTTATTTTCCAAAAGCCATTAAGGCAGTCAGCAACCCAGGAAAGTGTAGTTTTAAAGGGCGAAGAATTATTTTGCAAAATCTCTAAGTATACCATCAATAGAAAGGTCTTCGTCAATTAAAGGCCAATGTATTCCATAACCAGAAGGGGAAATTTTGTACATCGCTCTTTCTATATCTGTTGCAGATTTAAGCCTACTAGATAACTT
>JANOVD010000475.1:0-11333 GCA_031417255.1 Chitinophagaceae bacterium | reverse complement strand
CATGGTAAAACCATGCATCATTTCAAGTAACGGAATTTCGGCAGCACCTAGCCCGATAGAATAGTAGGGCGGTATTTTTGTTTTAATGCCACAGGTTTGTACAAATTCTATGGTTCGCTTTACACCTATCTGCCCTATAAGGCGCCAGGCTGCAATATTTTTAGAATGGGCAATGCAGTAAGCAACTGTGCCGGCACCTCCGGTTATGGTTTTACCGCCCAATGTTAACGAGCCGCCGGGTATTACCGTTTCCGGAGTATATCCCGCTTCATCAATAGCCAGTGTATAAATAAAAGGTTTAAAGGTAGATCCTACCTGCCTCTTTTGCGTAACGTGGTCAAACTTAAACCACTTAAAATCTATTCCGCCTACCCAACATTTAACTTCTCCCGTACGGGGATCCATAGCCGCAAAATTGGTTTGTAAAATCTGCTTGTGGTATTTGATGGAATCAAAGGGTGTCATCACCGTATCTTTTTCCCTTTTCTTGTTCCAGGCAAAAACTTTCATTTTTACCGGCACATAAAATGTTTTTTTTATGTCTTCTTCCGGTACATCGTCTTCCTTCATACTCTTCCACCTGTCGGTAAATTTAAAAGCATCTTCTACAATCTTTTCATTTCCTTTCCACATCCTGGCCCCGTTGTTTTTCATGATCCAGTCAAGCTTTTTTTGAATTACCGGCATATGCTGCACCACAGCTTCTTCGGCATATTGCTGCATCCGGGAATCAATGGTTGTATAAATTTTCAGCCCATCCCGGTACAGGTTATAAGGCTCACCTGTTTTTGGGTTTTCATGTGCCTTGCACCAGGCTTTTAACTTATCGGCCAGCACAGTTCTGAAATAAGGTGCAATACCTACATTTTCATCAATTTTTTTGTAATTGGTAATTAATGGTTTTGCTTTAAGTTTTGTTGCTTCGGCCTCGGTTAAAAATTGTTGATTGCAATTTTGCATTTGGCTGATAACCGTATTCCTCCTGTCGATAGATGCTTTGGGGTATCCGATGGGATTATAAATAAACCCTTTCAGCATACCAATCAAAACAGCCGCTTCTTCTACTTTTAAATCTTTTGGTTCTTTTTGAAAATAGGTACGGGCAGCATTGCGTATGCCATATACATTACCCCAGGGTGCCCGGTTAAGGTAGAGGGTGATGATTTCTTCTTTTGTAAAATTCCGTTCCAGTTTAACAGCAACGATCCATTCTTTCATTTTTTGAATGCCCCTGGTTATGATATTTCCACGTCCCTGGCCCAGCATCATTTTAGCTACCTGTTGGGTAAGGGTGCTGCCACCACCCTGAGAGCCCAAAGTAAATACAGCACGGGCAAGTGCCTTTGCATCAATGCCCGAGTGATCGTAAAAACGTTCGTCTTCTGTTGCAATTAATGCATTGATCACATTAGGCGATATTTCATTGTATTTGATCTCACTTCTGTTTTCGGAGTAGTATTTTCCCATCAACACACCATCACTTGAATATATTTCACTGGCTAAATCGGCCTCGGGATTTTGTAACTGCTCTACAGAAGGCATTTTACCAAACACGCCAAAATTGGCTAAGGTAAACATCAATACCAATAAAAGAAAGCCACCAATAACAACACGCCATAAAATTTTAACTGAACGTTTCATGTATAATTTATTTGAGAGTATTCTGTGTTACTAATAATTTAATGAGATATGCGACAGTAGCACACGGATGACACGGGTTGGACGGATGATACTTCGACAAGCTCAGCACAGATTATTCTGCTTCGCAGAATTTTGGATTGGCAGGTTACATGCTTATCTGAGTAAATCTATCTACTCCGTATTGTCGGTGTACTTTTCTTATTTCAACATTTTCTTTTTATCATTGTCAAATATTTATCTTTTTACTTGTGGCTTCTTGCCAAAATTTAATAGTAAGCCCACTTCAATGTTTGTTGCTTTCAGATAATTTATTAATTGGTGTTCATTATCTTCAGTTAAGGCTTCAATCGCTTTTAATTCAACTGCAATAACATCTTCCACAATCAGGTCAGCATTATAATCCCCTACAACTTTTCCAAAATAATAAACCAGTATCTTTTTTTCTTTTTCCACCTTGTAGCCCATTGCTACTAATTCTATGAACAGTGCATTTAAGTACACTCTTTCTAAAAATCCATAGCCCACGTATTATAAACTTTATAAAATGCCTGTATTATCTTTTTTGTAATCTCTTCATATTTCATAGTGTGCCTGGCTTTCTGGGTATTAATATCCTATTTTTTTCGTAGAAAAAAAAATCTGTGTTCATCCGCCAAACCGTGTTATCCGTGTGCCTGTATTTTGTCGCCTATCCTATGCAATATTTAGTATCAGGCAAGTATCATAATCACATAAAACTATGGAAAGAATAAAACTTAATATTACCGGCTGCTGTTAAAACCTGTTTGTAAACTGCATATTTAACAGGGCTTTATAACCCGCCAGATTCTTATTTGTTTTCAGCAACTGCAGGTTTTCATCTGTAATAATTAAAAACGAATATTTATTGGCAGGCAGCCACGATAATTCTGCTGTGGCATCTTTTTTTATTTTAGCATAATAAACCAAAGCTGTTGCGGCATCGGTAAAAGAAGTTATAACCAGCAAATTACGATCCGTATCCAACTGGTCTTTATTTACATTGATGGTTTGGCCGTAATAGTTTTCCCGGTTGTACCTGATGAGTGCATTTCTTGCTTCGGTTACATACACCTGGTCTACTTTATCCAGTACCATCAATACGTGGTGTGGTGCATTGGGTGCCATAACAAACGGCCCGCTGGTTAATGGGACAGCTATTTTAGCTACAGAATCTTTTAAAACAGTTGGGGCAACCGGTTTGTTTACAGCCTTAGGTGTTTCGGGCGCTTTTAATTGGTTTTCTTCAGCTCTTGTAATTTGCAGATTGGTGAGGTATTGTTCAATTTCAGCTCTTCTTCTCAAAACATCAATCATCGTTTGGGCCTTTTCTTTAAGTGGAGATGTTGGGTTATTGGCTATTATTGTTTGCAATCCTTTAATTGCTGCGCTGTCGTCTCTGTTTTTTACATGATACAATGCTTCAATATACAGTAGTTGCGGTGTCCAGTAATTTACACCATACAGGCTGTCGGCCTTTTTCTTTTCGGCAATGGCCTTTACAAAATCTCCTTCTATAAACAGGTTATAAATGTCTTCATATAATTTTGTTGCTTCCGGATTTTTTGTTTTTGGATTTAACGAAGCAGGATTATTCAGCTTTTGACCGGCAATAGTGCTGGCATATTTGCTGTTCAATAAATTTTTATAATGATTGGCCAATTGGGTATTGCCCAATTTGGTATAACAGAAATACAGGTTCAGGTAAACTTCGCCATCCAGCAAACGGGTAGGGAAGCGTTTTAAATAGTCTTCATAAGTATCTGCCGCCAATTGGTATTCTTCCAGATCGTTTTGATAAGCGTTGGCCAGTATGATCATATTTACAGCAATGATATCGTTGCTGGCATTTACTTTTTCTTCTGTTAGTGGCAAATCATTCAGCAAAACATCATAACTGATTTCCTGGGTAGTTGTATTATTGCCAGGGGTGTTTTTCCCTTTTGGATCGGTTTTTACATTTTTAGGGTCATTACCAACTGCAACCGGGTTATTAATGAGTGTTTCCACAGCTGCTTTGCGGCGCCAGTTATCTATATTGATACGGGTACCCCATTTGCTTTTAAATTCGCTGAATCCTCTTGATTTGAGTGAACTGTTATTGAAATACCATTCGCCTTTAGTGTTGTTTGATGCAAAAAGATCAACCGGTTGCTGGTTATTGTTATTGCCAAAAGGAATTATTGCATTAGGCTGGTTACCATCATCTTTATATCCTTTATCCTTACGCAACCTGCGTACTATTTTTCTTATATAATCTTCCCTTTCGGCAGCCGGTATTAAAGCAACCCGCTGCAAACTGTCTTCTCTTTCAATGGCACTGATGGCAGTTGCAATTTTAATCAATGCAGTTTTTCTTTCCTGTATTTTAGCAATGCGGATATCTAAAAGAGAATCGTTACCGGTTTGTAAACTGTCGTACATGGCCGCAGCAAGGCGGTATTGTTTTCGCTTGTAGGCAATGTCACCCAGTTCAAGATAAGCACGGTTTTTATAATTGATGTTGTCCTGGTTATACTTCAGGCTCTTGTAAAAAAATGCAATGGCAGCATTGGTATCGGGCTTTTGCAATGATAATTCTGCTGCCGAAAAATAAACAATATCACGATAGGCTTCATACTTATCACGTTTTCCCATTTTTGAAAGATTATCAATGGCCTTGTCTAATTCTTTTGGATTGCTATTGTTTCTCAGCATTTTGGCATCGTTCAACCGGGCATGAATATCCATCAATGGGTCAACAGTATGTTTAGATGCTTTGGAATAGTAAGCCGATGCTTTATCGTAATTACCACTTTTTTCATAAAGCTGTGCCAATAAAAATTCCCAGCGTGATTGGTCCTGTTTATTGTCGGCAGTACTTAATGCTTTTTCAAGATGCACAGCCGAGCTGTCGTAAAGCCCTTGTTTAAAAAACCAATACGCATTTACTTCTGCCAGGTCGTTGCGTAATCTTTTAGGCAGGTTGGGGTCAACATGTAAGGTGTTGATGAGGCCACCCGATTCTGCAAATTCATCCTGTTCAATTAATGTACGTGCCAGCCAAAGAATAGCATCATTGCGGCTGGGTGGTATAGCAGTAAGTTTTTGTAAAATATTTCTTTTCTCTTTATTGGCAATCGAAATACTGTTGGTACCAACTATACGGTCATCATCATCATTTTTTCTTTTGCGGGGAAAAAGATTGTAATTGATAAACTGGAAAGTCATTAATGCCGAATCAAAATCCTTGCGGTAGAAGTATGCTTTACCTATCAGCATATACATATTATCTATCCAGTCATTTCGCAGGTCGTGCAATAAAATACCGGCGGTAGATGTAATGATAACAGAATCGAGCTCGGTTTTTTGCGATGATGTACTTTCTAAAGTATAAGGATAAAAAGCCAGCAGGTTTGAGTAATCATCTTTCAGCGACAGCTTGGCCCGGTCAATAACCGTATTAACCTTGTTGTTGGCATTAAAATAATAATTGTAATGGGTTACGGTGTTCTGGTAAAAATTACGGGGCACAGTAAATTTTTTATCGGCTGTTTTTTCCGACCCCAGTTTCCTGTTCTCAAATTTTTGCGGTTTTTTTTCTCTGCCAAAAGGATCAATGGTCCAGGTTGGCTGAGCCAATACCGGTAAAGAAAATCCGGATAATAATATAATAATAAATAGCGGGCTTATAGTTCTCTTCAGCATGAATCAAAAGGTTGAATAACAGGGATAAATATCGGTTTTTTTTGGTAAATATAGCAGATATAGGGGCTGATTTAATTTAGTTTAATGATTTTTTAAGAACTACCAAGTTGCCAAAAATCGGGTATATGATTCACTTTGTGAATTTTGTAAGCCACGAATTACACGAATTTGCACGAATTAATACACAGCATTCCTCCCAAATAGTGTAATTCGTGGCAAAGAAAAACTACGAAGTAGTTTCAGAATAACATTTTAAAACAGCTTTAAGTATTACTCAAAGCTAAATTAGTTTGTATAAGTACAGATTCATACTGCTTTTTATCTCTTTTTAAATTGCTTTTTCGCCTGCATTTCTTAATTTTAAGGTTCAACAAAAAAATATGGCAAAACTGGATGCCAACAGCACACTAAAAAGGCTACGTAACAGGTACAGGCTGGTGGTTATGAATGAGGATACTTATGAAGAGGTTGTAAAGTTTAAACTGAGCCGTTTAAGTGTTTATATATTTTTAAGTTCTGTATTTGTTGTTTTGTTGGGGCTCATCATTGCATTATTGGTATTTACCCCTTTAAAATATTATTTACCCGGCACCGGTTATGGTACTGCCAAGCAGAGAAAACAATATGAAGCGCTTACATACACCACCGATTCACTGGAAAAGGACTTGAAGTATAAGCAGAAATTTTACGATGATCTGCATAAAGTATTAAAAGGCGATCTTCCGGTTTTGGATACCAATAACCTGAAGTTGCCAAAAGTGGTAAATATGCCGGAATAAAATTTATTCAACATAAAACGAAATGCTATGTTTAATTCAAAATCAAGGTCAGCACAGGATGCAACCTCAGCAAATGCCAGCACCATGATAGGTGCCGGTACAACTATCACCGGCGACCTGGAAAGCAATGGCGATATACGCATTGATGGTGTTTTAAGGGGTAACCTGAAAGGGAAAGCTAAAATTATTATTGGTGCAGATGCTCTTGTGCTAGGGAATATTGAAGGCTTACAGGCCGATATTATGGGGCATGTTACCGGCACCATAAAAATTCAGGAACTGTTGTACCTGCATGGCAACACCGAAGTGAACGGCGATATTTATGCGGGTAAACTGCAGGTAGAACCTACGGCTGTTTTTAACGGCAACTGCCATATGGGTGCTAATGTTGTGGAACTGAAAAAAGAGGTGGCTACTGCTGTAAACCAATAAGTATATTTAATGAAACTAACTTATAAAGTTTTAGCTCCATTGTTATATACTGCTGTGATTTTGATATTGGTTATTTCTTTTGCAAAAAAAACGTTTGCAGATGATGGAATTAATTATAAAGTTATACAGGGAGCTAACATACTGTTTTTTCTGATTAGCCTGTTTGTTTTCAATATGCAATACAAAGCAATGTTTAACAAAAACCCTAATGTTTTTATACGGTCTGTAATGGGTGGTATGCTTATAAAAGTGTTTGCCTGTGTTATTGCCGTAGTTGGTTATTATTTAATTACCGGCCCGGCATTTAACAAACCTGCGGTTTATGCATCTATGGTTATATATATTGTGTACCTGGTGGTGGAAGTAGGAACTATAATGAAGTTGAACAAAACTAAAAATGCCTAAGCAGGAAGCTCCTCTTTTACAATTACAATCTTATTTACCCGAAGGGAGTTTTAATGAAGTGTTGTTTTACCTGCAGCATCATAAAGTACATCTTACCATCAGCCGCAAAAGGCAAAGTATACTGGGCGATTACCGCCATGCACATACCGATAAAAATCACCGTATCAGTGTTAATGGCAACCTTAATAAATATGCCTTCCTCATTACGCTGCTGCACGAACTGGCACATTTATTTACTTACGAAAAATTTGGACACAAAGTAATGGCCCACGGCAGTGAATGGAAAAATGAGTTCAGTAAAATATTGGCTAAGTTTTTATTGCAGAAAGTTTTTCCACCGGATATTGAAAAAGCATTACTGCTTACATTGCAAAACCCTGCAGCCAGCAGTTGTGGCGATGAAAAGCTGTTGAGGGTTTTGCATAAATACGATGAAAAAGCAACCGGTGTACACCTGGTTGAACAATTGGCAGAAGGGGCCATGTTTGTTATTAAAGGCGGACGTATTTTTAAAAAAGGCGAAAAAATGCGCAAGCGTTTTAAGTGTGTGGAAGTAAAAACAGGTAAGTTGTATTTGTTTAGCGGGATGTATGAAGTACAGGTGGTATCAGGTTAATTTATCCACCTTTCTAAAACCTTTTCATCAGTACTTATTTTACCCAACACCCTGTATTTACTTTGGGCAAGTATCCTGCTTGTTGCAGCTTTTTCCTTTTGTACATTTCTTGTACCTACAAATGTTGAATGAATAAAATGAATATCTTTTCCATCATTGTATATAAAACCGGTATGGTTATCCAGACCCACAATATATAACCCATAGCCCTGATCTTGTATTGACTGCATAAAATCTTTCAGCTTAATATTACTGAAGCGATGGATATATTTTGATTGTACTAATGAAACTATCATTTGTTCGGATGCACATTGTGCCAGTTTGATACGGGCCAGGCTCAAACCTGCATCACGCAATATTGTTGTAACAAAATAACCGCATGCAATACTGCCCTGCTGCGGCTTTTCACTTGTTCCGTTAAAATTCCAGGTTGTTCCAATCCAGCCCGGAATAATGGTTTCAGTAACAGCAGTTGTAAAAATCTTTTCTTTTTCTGTTTTAGAGATGCCGGCCCATAAAGGTTTCTGCTTTTGCTTATTAAGAACAATTACTTTTTTACAGGAGTCGTAATTAATTTTTGTAATTACCGGTAACGGAGGCTTTTGTTTCTCAGCCGTTATTTTAGTTTTTTTATAAGTACAGTTGATGAGGAAGGCCTGGAAAGCAAGCAAGAGGAGTAATTTCATTTTATGGAATTTTGTATTAGATACTGTCATCAACAAATTCCACAAAAATCATGTAAGCAAATCTTTTATCATCCATACATCGCAACCCGTATGGCCGCTGTTGCCCTGTGCAGCCTGTAAATAAGTAAAGCCCAGTTTTTCGTACATGGGAATGGCGATGGTTAGCTCGGGCATGGTCTCTAAATAAATTTTTTTGTAACCCAATTCCCGTGCAGCAGCAATACATTTTTCCAGCAATATTTTGCCAATGCCTTTGCCTCTTGCAATAGGCGATAAATAAAGTTTCACCAGTTCGCAGGTGCCCCCCGGCAGGTTTTCGGTTGGATAGATACCGCCGCCGCCAATTATTTCACCATCATATTCTGCTACATAATAAATGCTGCCTGCTGCTTTAAATTCTTCATATAAATGATCGGTTCTGTTATCAAAATAAACAGTACCGGGTTTATTGGCCTTAAACTCTGCCAGGGTATCCCTGATGATTGTTGCCAGTGCATTATCATCATCTTTATTTATTGTTCTGATAAAAAGACCATCCATATTTTTTAGAATATTATTTTTTTTCAAACCTAAGTAATTTTTTAAAATGATCAACAAGGTTGATGTTTAAATAAAATCTGTTATTTTCGTAAAAAATATAACCAAAACAAATTTGCCTGATACCTTAAAATATAGCGAAGAAGAACTGGTGATGCGGTTGCAAAGCCGGGATCAGCAGGCATTTTCGTACCTGTACGATAACTATGCAGCAGCTTTAAACGGTATCATATACCGCATGGTTGAAAACCGGGAACTGGCTGAAGATATTTTGCAGGAAGCATTTGTAAAGATCTGGAATAATTTTAACAGCTACGATACCAGCAAGGGCCGGCTGTTTACCTGGATGCTGAATATTACCAGGAACCTTACCATTGATACGTTGCGGAGCAAGGATTATAAAAAGCAGGCAAAAATCTCAAGCGATGAAAATTCCGTAAGTAATTTAACAAATGACAGTGGCATGGCCGAAAGGTTTGATGCGATGGGCTTAAGAAAACAATTGGTAAACTTAAATCCCGGGCAGCGGAGTATTATTGATCTGGCCTATTTTAATGGTTTTACCCAGGATGAAATTTCGAAAGAAATGGGAATACCATTGGGTACGGTTAAAACCAGGATGAGAGCAGCTATAATTGAATTAAGAAAAATGTTACAATAAATTTGAACGCACAGGAAATCATATCATCGGGCATTTTGGAGCTTTACTGTATGGGGCTCACTTCGGCTGCTGAAACGGCTGAGGTTGCGCAATGGGCCAAACAATACCCCGAAGTGGCGGCCGAAATTGAATTTATTCAATCGGGCCTGGAGCGTTATGCCCAAACATATGCAGTTGCGCCTGATGCATCTGTAAAAGAAAAATTATTTGCTGCCATTAATACAAATGTGGTTGCACCGGTTATTGATTTAAAGGCAAATGAAAAAACAACAGCAATGGTTTACTCCATTTCTCCCGCATGGAAATATGCAGCGGCTGCCAGTATTATTTTATTGGTTGGCAGTTTGGTCTTTAATTACACTTACTATAAGAAGTACCAATCGGCTAATACAGAACTTGCATCAACTCAGAATGAGTTGCAGCAGCAAATAGCTTACACGGATACTATAACGGGTGTGACTGGCGATATGAATGCAAGGACGGTTTCTGTTATGAGCATTGATTCTACTACTGCTGATATGGGTGCCAGAATTTACTGGATGAAAAATACCAATGAAGTTTATATCGATCCGGCCAATTTACCAAAACTGGCCGAAGGCAAGCAGTACGAATTTTGGGCTATAGTAGATGGAGCACCTGTTAACGGCGGTGTTATTACTACCGAAATAAATGGCAAAAAAGTTCATGTTCAGAAAATGCAAACCTTTGGTAAAGTACAGGCATTTGCGATCTCTATAGAAGATGCTGGCCCAGCAAAGGAAAAACCAGATAAGGTGATAGCTGTAGGCAGCATATAATTCTTTCGGATTTTAATAAATATTTTTAAACGGGCTGTTGAAAAACTGCCCGTTTTTATTTTGCACCATTTGGTAAAAAAACTCAAAAATAAATCCAACCTGTTTCATCTGCCGTAAATAAAAGTTGAAATCATTAATCCTCTTTCGTTAAAACTACGGAGGACAATTCAAAAAAATAAAAATCAAAAAATTATGAAACAGGTAAAAAAAATCTTTTTAGCAGCAATGGCAATGATGTTTGTAAATGCATCTTTTGCGCAAATGGATAAAACTGTAATGGTAGGCGGCGCAGCCATGTATCCTTCTAAAAACATTGTAGAAAATGCAGTAAACAGTAAAGACCATACCACATTGGTTGCTGCTGTAAAAGCTGCTGGATTGGTAGAAACTTTACAAAGTGCCGGCCCGTTTACTGTATTTGCACCAACCAATACTGCATTTGGTATGTTGCCTGCAGGTACTGTAGATAATTTATTAATGGCCGAAAATAAACCGGCATTAACAACCGTATTAACCTATCATGTTGTTGCAGGTAAATGGAATGCAGTTGATATTGCCAAATTAATTAAAGCCGGTAATGGTACAGCCCAGGTAAAAACTGTGGCCGGTAAAAATTTATGGATCATGATGGAAGGAAAGAAAATTGCCATTAAAGACGAAAACGGCGGGGTTGCTTATGTAACCATCAAAGATGTAAATCAAAGTAATGGTGTGATACATGTAATTGACCATGTGTTGTTGCCAAAAATGTAGTTTTTTGGGTTAAAAAATAAAGCCCCGCTGTTTTTTTACAGGCCGGGGCTTTGTTTTTATTGCAAACATTAAAATCAATATGTTGGAAATCCGCCGATACGTGTACCACTGTTATTATACACCGATAAATTACAGCTCATATCACTTTGTGTACCAAAATAGCCAATGCGTTTTTCAGTATTATCGTAAATGCTGAACCTGCCACCGGGTGTTGCAGCCGACATGGTAATGGTTTCTTTACCGGCCTTGGTTAATGAAAAATGCCCGCCACCCTCTGTGGTTGCAGTAATTTTAGCCAGCTTATCTCCGTTAACGTCATTT
>JANOVD010000474.1:0-22742 GCA_031417255.1 Chitinophagaceae bacterium | reverse complement strand
ATCCTATGTCCGGGCAGTTAAAAAAATCATCCAAAATAAAAAAATCACAATAAATCACATCGGTATGCCTTAAAAATAAAAAATAAGTACACCAAAAAACTGCCTAAAGAAAAGTATTATTTATTTACAGGAAGACCCTATATTGTTCGGGGTATTATAATAATTAAGTATTTATCCTTTTTATCTTTTCTAACCTGTAATGGTTAATAATAATCAACCCACAAACAAAAAACGGAATACAGGGTATTTTATATCTTACCAGGCTGCCAAAATTAGTCGTACTGATTCCTACAAATACAGCAAATAACAAGGCAAAGGTTATACAGTATAAAACAATTGTTCTTTTGAATAATGATGTGAAAAAAACTACAAAGCCCCCGGCTTTAAAAAACAGACTTAGTGTAAATATAAGCAGGGCCATAGCTTCCAGTGAAGATAACAGCATAATTAAATTCTTACTCTCCCAAATAAAAGGCCGGAAAAAAGTAGCCATAATTACCCTGGGTGCCATTTTTAGTAAACCTGAAATACTGCCGTCAAATTGACCTAAACTAAAAAATGAACCGGTTTCGTCAATATTTTGGGCATTAAAAGACGATTGCTTACCGGCTATATTTTCTAAAATTTTTTCAGAAGAATATTCTTTAAGCAGGTCTTCACTATTTATAGCAACATAACTTATTATTCCAATAAATAGCAGCGGAATACTTAGTTTTAAAGCATAACGTACTATCGTTATCCTGGTTTGATTGATCTTGCTGATAATTAAAAAAAAGAGGAAAAGGGGCATATAGCTTAAAATGATATAGGATTTAATCTGATAGATCAAAAACAAAGCAACTGCAGCCAGTACAATATTCCTTATCAGTTTTTTACTTCCCCTGGTGATATCAAAAAGGCATTTTGTTAGTATGGCAAGACTGGTAATACAAATGGTATCCTTGTTTATTCCTGAACTCCAGAATAATACCGTAGGTATTCCCATGCAGGCAAAGGCAAATTCTTTATATAGTTTGGGGTATTGGGATAAAAAAAATAAGTACAGTTGCCAACTGCCTAAAAAAGCAATAAAACCAATTATTAAATTAACAATTAAAAAACTGGAAAATGTAAGTAGACATAAAACAATGGAAATTTTTACCGCCATATAGTTACTTTCCATGGCTAAGTACCCTTTTTCTTCAGGAGACGCTAAATTATCAGTTACACGCCCTCCCTGTGTAAACAGTAAATCAATTTGTGAGATATCATCTTTAATAATTTGGGCAAAATGTGCTCCTTCTCCATAATATAAATCCACTGCATCTCCACGAATTACAAAATGAGTGAGCAAAGTGTATATTATTATTATGGCAATCTTGATCCTGAAAGCCCAGGTAAAGTAAAAATAGAGTTTTTTATCATGGCTATACCTTGACCGTAGTTTTTTAAATATCAGGAAAATGATAAAAAAATATATCGGAAAAAGCAGGTAGTCATATATCGTTAATCCAATCAAACTGCGTGGTTGGGTTTAAATAAATCCAAAAAGAGAGATCGTGTGGCAATAACAGAATATTTATCATTTATCTTTTGCCGGGCCAATTTACCCATTTCTGTCCGTGAACTTTGATTTAGAATGAGTTTTTCCAGGTTAACATACCATTCATTATCTGTATCTGCCCAATACCCGTTGATCCCATTGTCAACTACTTCGCAATTGGCGCCAAGTGGCGTTACTACCGCAGGTATGCCAAGGCTCATGTACTGTATTGCTTTAAAGGCGCATTTCCCCAACTGTACATCTGTATTAATCAGGGGCATGATGCCAATATGCATTCTTAACAGATCATTGATCTCTGTTTCTTTTCGCCACGCTATAAACGTATAGTTAATATCCTTTAGTTCAGGATCTTTATCAGCAATAATTAAAAAATCAAAGCTGTATTTTTTCTGCAGTTTTTTTAAAGTCGTTGTTGCCAGCGGAAGATGTATAAAATTTGTAAAAGTTCCGGTCCAGCCAATTGTTAAAGAACCCTCCTCCTGGTTTTTGTTTTTGTTATGTACCCTTTCTGTGTCAACCACAGTGGGTAAAATTCTCGTGTCGTTACAAAATTGCACTGCATAATCTGCAAGGAACCGGTTTCCGGCGGTTACAATAGTACTACATTGGCAGATCTTTGCCACTTTCCAGGTACATTTTATTTTAGCTGCAATGGGGTTTGCGTCCGAAGACAAAGGGATCCAAATGGCATCATCAAAATCGTAAATTATTTTTTTTTTGAAGACTTTTGCAATCAGCCATTCAAAAACGGGAGGGCCAAAAGGCAGTACTTCCCTGTAAATATAAATTACATCAAACCTTGCCAGATTAAAAAGCAGCCAAACCCTTTTTAATACTCCCATGAATAACGATGTTACTTTTTTAACAGTATTTCCCTTTTTATACATCGTTGTCCAACCCTTCGGCGAAAAAAAAGGGTTTACTTTAAAATGAATTTGTTTTTCAGTCAGATGATCCAGGTAATGTTCAAATCTGAATCTTTGGCCAGGTGATATACCGGTTGGTGCAGGTGATATAAATAATACTTTCATTGAATAATTTATTTTTTTTGGCCAACCGCATGCCAGAAAGCGCTATGCTCCCCGAATTTTATTTTGATAAGTCCTGCATCTTTCATCATTTCTTCAATCTCGGTTTTTAAAAAGCGTTGTTCTAATTTTGTACCAAAACGGTCAAGGCAATCATTCCGTAAATTATAAAATGGTTTATTGTAATAGGGCTCCAATGGCATTTTTTTTGCCAGGCTATGTAAATTCATTTTATGCAATATACCTGCAAAACGCGATAAGGGCCAGTAAACAACTATTGCCAGCAAATCACAGCTGAATTTCTTCAGTGCCTGCGGCATTCTTGAAATTACTAGACGTAAAATATTGGAAAGAAAAAAAACCGACTTGAATACTATACCCCGGTTATCGAACCGGTAATATAAATACACATAAAAATACCCGCCTGGTTTTATTTTTTTTACACAATCAATAAGGGCCTGTTTTGTATTGGGAATATGGTGTAAAACACCGATACTCATTCCAAAATCAAATGTTTCATCATCCCATGGAATAGTGTCTACGCTTGCTTTTGTTACCCGTACATTTTTTTGAGTACCCAGCATTTTATCTGCAACAAATACAGCATCGCTGGGATCAATGGCTTCAATAAACCCGGCTTTGTTTGTAAAATAATCGGTCCACCTGCCACTTCCGCAGCCAATGTCAATCATATAAGTATTTTTATTTACAATGGTTTCATCAATTATATCAAAATACTCTTTGCGTAATTCTTTTACACTTTCATCACTATGAATAGAAAATTTTTTCCATTCTTCTCCAAAATCATTCACAACAGCCCGGTCAATATTCTCACTGCTATCCAGCATTGTAAATACTTCAATTGGTTTATTTATTCCTTGTAAAATATGTATTGGTGATCTGTTATATGGTTTCATCATTAGTGTGTTATCACAAAGCAGGTTAGTATTTGTTTAAGATTATGGGGTATGTTTTATTTGCATTACCCAAAAAAATACTCCCAAACAGTTGGCTGGTAGTACATTTTTCCTTTTTCAGCATGTTTTTTAATGGTACAATCAGCACCTGGTAAATTCAGCAAAACATCTTTTAATGCCTCTATTCCAATTGCCACCTGCAGAATTGGAAAAGTTGTAAAATTATCCTGCTTAGCCGGGGTTATAAAAACCTGTTTTAAAACAGTGCCGGTATCCACCCCTGTATCTACAAGGTGTATGGTAGTACCAAAATTTTCTAAATCATTGTTTCGGTTGGCCCAATATCCACCATGGCTGCCACGGTACCAGGGTGTAATTCCCAGGTGCATATTAATAAAAATAGCTTTAGTGCATTGCAAAATATTTTTTGTAATGATCCTTGTGCCATTCACGATAACTATATCGGGTTGTAATTGCAGCAGGACCTGTTTGCATGCTTCATCATTTACAGATTTTACCCGAAAAACCTTGTTCTTAAAATGGTTATTATTTAGCTGGTAGTTTTTTACAAGCCCGGCCCTGCGCTGTTTTGCTATTATTCTTAAACAGGGAACAACCAATGCCGAAAACAAAACCTGTCCTGTTACTTTTAAAAACCCTATTTTTTTTAAACGGCCTTTTATTAAAGCTATTTTGCTGATGGGTTGTTCAATAATTGCAGCCTCTATTATAAAATCATCAACAATTGCATGATATACCCATCGGGAAGATTCACAATCGGCTGCCAGGAAAACTATTTTTTTTTGTTGCATGTACGGCTAATAATGATAAAATGCTTTTACATCAGGATGTAAAGTTAAAGCTTCAAATTAAAAGCCGGCCGCTTCTTTCATGGTTAGGTTAGTGAAGCCGTATTTATTATGTAATAATCTATAGTGATTTAACAGAACGGTAAGGTTATCCATATTTTCTTTGATGTTTATGCCAAAATTATGCGGGTGCCACCATAAATGATAATGTTCCTTTTTTTTGGCAGCCTGGGTCATTTCATTCATTATTCTTTTCAATTTCAATTTTTCCAACCAAGCAAGGTTTTTATTATAGGGCTTTAAAAACCGGCTTGCCGGAATATTAACCGGCAGGATTCCGTTACTTTTTACTGAATAGGTATTATAACCGGAAATAGGTAAGTAAGTGTCCAGCAGGCGGCAAAGCCGGATAAAAGGTAGCTCAGCCGAAAATTTGCGGGGTCTATAGATCCAGGAAACCGGGTTTCCCCGATAAACTTTTATTTTATTTTCTTTTAAAACAGCAAGGTAATCTGTGTTTATTTGATTGCGTGGAAATACCAAACTGGTTAAATTAATGTTTTTTGAGTCGGCAGCATTTATTGCAGCTTTTATATCGGTATCAAAGTCCCCTGGTGTTTGGCCTTCTTCCAAACAATAGTAGTGCGAAAACGTATGAGTGGCTATTTCATGTTCACTCTTTTTTATTAATTCCAATAGTGAATAACCAAAATGGTAAGGGTCATCACGATCATTTTGCCCGATTTCATTAACTTCCTGCAGGTAAACATTGTGCTTATTTTTACTGTAAGAAGGCTTCATTTCAGGCAAAAAAGACAACAGTTCGTCTTTGTCTTTAGCAAATAAAAAACCAACAATGGCAAAGGTTACTTTAAAATCATAGTTGGAAAATAAGTCAAGTAATTTTGGAATAACTTCTTTAACACCCTTTATATGATCACCATATTTCTCCTTTGTTGTTACGTCCCAAACTCCCCAAAGCAGTTCAAAATCCAATGATATTACAAATGCTCCCTTATCGTTGTTAATATTTCTCATGCATGCTAAATCCCAAATATTATAATTGCCGTGAAATTAATTGTTTTTATTTTATAAACTATATAATATCCGGGTATAACAGTTGGTAACTATGCTAAGCTTACCTTTGTTGGGTTTACCTCTTTTATGTAATTTAATCTGAAACGCTAAACATTAGTTAGTGAACAGTAAAAATATTTTATTTATATCTTATGATGGAATGACTGATCCTTTGGGCCAAAGCCAGATTATACCTTATTTAACAGGATTAACCGCGGAGGGGTATCAATTCACCATCTTAAGTTGCGATAAACCTCAAAAATATAAAACACATAAAACTGAAATTGAAAACCTGGTAAAGAAGATCCCTATAAACTGGGTTTCATTGCCATATCATAAAAATCCCCCGGTATTATCATCTGTGTATGATTTTTTTAGAATGCGGCGAAAGGCAATACAGTTGCATGCTATATATAACTTTGATATGGTACACACCAGGCCAGGAGTACCTCAACTGGTAGCATTATACCTGAAAAAGAAACTGGGCATAAAATACCTGAATGATATACGTGGTTTTTGGGCAGATGAGCGGGTTGATGGCGGGATGTGGGATTTAAAAAATCCTTTGTATAAAACCATATATAATTTTTTCAGAAATAAGGAAGATGAAAGTGTAAGCGTAGCTGATTATAATACCTGCTTAACACACAAGGGTAAGGAAGAGATGCTGAAATGGACAACTGTACCGCAGCCTGTAAAAGTGGATATTGTGCCCTGTAGTGTTGACCTGGATCTGTTTGACCCGGCTATAATTAACATGCCAATAAAAGAACGGTTTAAAAATGAGTTGGGGATCAGTGATGACGATTTTATAATAAGTTACCTGGGTTCTATCGGGGGTTGGTATTTAACCAATGAAATGCTTCAGTTTTGCAGTATGTTGCTGAAAAAAAAGCCTGGAGTAAAATTTTTATTTATCTCGAACAACAATCATAAAGACATCACTGAGGCTGCAAGGAAATTTAATATTCCGGAAGAGAAGATAATTATAAAACTTGCAGGCAGAAACGAAGTGCCTGCATTATTATCGTTCAGTTCATATTCTTTATTTTTTATAAAACCCTGTTATTCAAAACTGGCTTCATCTCCAACCAAGCATGGAGAAATAATGGCCATGGGAATACCGGTGATCGTCAATAGCGGTGTTGGTGATGTTAAAGAGATCATTGAGAAATATGAAGCGGGCTTTGTACTGGATAATTTTACAGAAGCCGAAATGGAAAAAATAATTGATAAAGTAATTGATACGCAAACGAAATTTAACCCGCATAAAATTCGTGAAGGAGCTAAAGATTTTTATGATCTTGAAAAAACAGTGAATATATACAAACAGGTGTATAAAAAGATCTTAGGCTGAATACATAATAAGTTATAGGATTATTTTTCATTTATTGGATATTTTATTCTCAATATTTTTACAATTATATGGTTACCATCTTAGTTACAGGCTGTGCAGGTTTTATCGGAAGTCATGTTTGTACTTTATTACTCAACAAAGGTTTTAATGTGATTGGGGTAGATAATTTTGACCCATTTTATCCAAAGCCGGTTAAGGAATCAAACCTCACTCGATTTTTACATCATCCCGATTTTAGTTTTTATGAAATTGATATTACACAGAGCCTGGATGCTGTTAAAGAAGAAAATATTAAAGCGGTTATTCACCTGGCGGCAAAGGCCGGGGTACGGCCTTCTATTGATGACCCCGCAGCTTACCAGTATGTTAATATCACAGGAACACAAAAAGTACATGAGTTTATGCATGCCAGGTCAATCTGTAAACTCATTTTTGCATCTTCCTCTTCGATATATGGCAATAATAAAAAAATGCCTTTTAACGAAGATGACCCTGTTGATAATCCCATTTCTCCCTATGCATTCACCAAAAAAGCAGGTGAACTGATGAATTATACTTTTCATCATTTATACAATATTGATATTATTAACCTGCGTTTTTTTACGGTGTATGGCCCGGGCCAGCGACCCGACCTGGCTATTCATCAATTTGTAAAAAAAATCAGCACCAATCAGCCTCTGATTTTATTTGGCGATGGCCAAACAGCACGGGACTATACTTATATTGATGATACCGTGAGCGGCATTTACAATGCCCTGGAATATTGTTTACAAAACACAGGTGTTTATACAACTGTTAACCTGGGCAATAATAAACCGGTTAAACTTATCGAACTGGTTGATACTATTTATGCAGTAATGGGGAAAGAAAAAAATGTTGTTTATGAAGCCATGCAGCCCGGTGATGCTGACATTACTTATGCAGATATTTCAAAAGCAGCAACTTTATTTAATTATAAACCTGCAACCAATCTTACCGATGGCATCAGAAAATTTATTGCATGGTTTAAAGCTGCTGAACAGTAAAAGAAAGACAATATTGCATAGCGCTGTTACGTTTGAGCTGTACTTTTTTGCACTATGTTTTAACTAAAGACCAAAACAAAACTTTACGAAATTAATGAAAGAGCTTATTTATAAAATGCTTGATATAGCCAGCATGGGCAGAGGTTTAAAGCGAACAATAAATGGCCATACCCTAAGGTTGCCCACACGTTATTTTAAATATTTTCCGGAAACATACGAAGCTGAAAATTTTGATTTTTTGCATCAAAATTGTAAACCGGGTGATGTTATCATTGATATTGGTGCACATATCGGGCTGTTCAGCATTATTGCAGCACAGATTACAGGCAAAACGGGTAAAGTGTATGCTTTTGAACCGGCGCCCAGTACCTATGCTCTGCTTCAAAAAACCGTTGTTATCAATCATGAAGAACAGGTGATTGAAACTTTTCAAAAAGCCGTAGGTAAAGAAAATGGTAAAATAACTTTTTTTGTTTCCAACAATCGGGCCGATAACAGCAACAGCCTGGTGAATTATAAAGAAGACCGCACCCTGCATGGTATTGATGTGGCAGTAACTACCATTGATAATTTTGTGAAGGAAAAAAACATAACCCGGCTCAATTTTATAAAAATTGATGTGGAAGGTGCCGAATTTGATACCTTACAGGGCGCTGCCGAAACATTAAAAAATTTAAAACCGGTTTGCATTGTTGCCATTCACCCACAGCCCATTGCAGCCAAAGGCGATAAGCTGGAAGCTATTTATGATTTTATAGTTAACTGTAATTACAGGATTACGCTGGATAAAAAAGATTTTTCAAAAGCGGCACTTCTGGAAAATACCGAACTGATAGACCTGCACATTTATCCAAATTAAAATGGACCGTTCAGTAAGGCTGTCACAAAAGGGATATTTTTGATTATCCCACAAAGGAAAGAAGGTCACAAAGCATTATTAATCAATTTAGAAATTTTCTTTGTGTTCTTAGCGACTTAGTGGGAGACCAGTTTTGAGACAGCCTCTTGGGGTGAGGTTAGAGATGAAAAATAAAAATTCAAAATGTCCAACATTCATGAATCAACAGATCAACTTACTAAATCCTTTTACACAAAAACCCCTGCAGGCCACTGCTGAAGGGCTGATGGAGAACGGAGCCATGATTTTTCCTTATAAAAACGGAGCATACAGGCTAGTGCAGGATGATAACTACACTCAAAATTTTGGTTATCAATGGAACAAATTTGCCGCAACCCAAATTGACAGGGAACAAAAAACTACACAATTAAGTTTTAACCGTTTTTTTGCCGTTACCAGTTGGGATAAAGAAAACCTGCAGGATAAAAACGTACTGGAGGTTGGCAGTGGTGCCGGCCGGTTTTCTCAAATAGTGCTTGATCATACCAAAGCAAATTTGTTTAGCGTTGATTACAGCAATGCAGTAGAGGCCAATTTTAAAAATAACGGACACCACAAAGAACGGTTCTTTTTATACCAGGCCAGTGTGTATGAAATGCCTTTTGCCAAAGCACAATTTGATAAAGTGTTTTGTTTTGGCGTGATACAACATACACCCGATGTACAAAAAACAGTGCAATCATTAATCAGCATGGCTAAACCGGGTGGCGAAGTGATGGTAGATTTTTATTGTGTAAACGGCTGGTGGACAAAATTGCAGGCTAAATACATCTTACGCCCCATTACCAAAAAATGGAGCAATGAAAAGCTGTTGCATAAAATTGAAAAAAATGTTGACTGGATGATTGCCCTCACCGGTTTTTTTAATAAGATCGGTATTGGTAAGTTCATCAACCGCTTTATTCCCATTTGCGATATCAGGGGCACATTGCCGCAGGGATTATCCAAACAGGAGATAAGGGAATGGTGTATTTTGGATACGTTTGATATGTTTAGCCCTGAGTATGATCAGCCGCAAAAAGTAAACACCGTAAAAAAATGGTTCGAAGAAAATGGTATGGAAAAGGTTTGGGGCGGAGAAATTTGTTACGATAATTGTATTGCCTACGTGGTTAAAGGTATTAAAAAACCTTAAAAATACCGGGTAATATATGTTGCCACGAATTACACGAATAAACACGAATGGAGTTTTTTAGTGATCATTAGTGCAATTCGTGGCTGCAAAATTCACAAAGTGAACCAGGTTTTTCAGACAGCTTCCTATCAATAGCTTTTGTATGCAAAAAAAAATTATTCATTTTATTTTCAACCTGCAGCGTGGCGGGGCCGAAACCATGATGGTGAGGGTGATTAAAGAATTACCGGAATATGAGCATGTGGTTGTTACCCTTTTTCCCGGCAATAGTTTTGGAGATGAACTGCAGTGTAAAAAATGGATTTGTTTAAATATTAAATCACTGTTTATCTTACCCCTTGCATTTTTCAGATTCAGAAAATTAGTTAAGAAAGAGAAGCCTGATCTTGTACACAGCCATTTATTCTGGCCCACATTTGTTGCCAGGCTTTCACTGCCTGCAAATATTCCACTCATTACCACCATTCATGCTTTCATTGCAACTTCCGGGGAATACAAACATTGGTATATCCGTTTCCTCGACAGGCTTTCGTACAAATACAGGAAAAGCATCATTATTGTAGTTGCAAAAGGTGCACTTGAAGAGTATTTTTCCTTCTTAAATTTAAAGCCATACAAAGCTTATCCATTGTACACGTTTGTTGATGTTGACCGTTTTAATATAGCTCATGTATCTGCTCCTGAAAGCTCTGGTGTTTTTAAGATGGTTGCAGTAGGAGCTTTAAGGCTGCAAAAAAATTATCCATATATTATCAATGCAATGTCTTTGATAAAAGATAAAAACATAACACTGGATATTTATGGCGTTGGAAATTTAAAAGATGAACTGCAGCAGCAGATCAATACAACCGGGGCAAAAGTTTTTTTAAAAGGCGAGGTAAATAATATTGAGCAGATCATTCCACAGTATCACTTGTTTGTTATGTCGTCAACTTACGAGGGTTTTTCATTGGGTATACTGGAAGCCATGGCCATGCGTATGCCATTACTGTTAAGTGATATTGCATCATTTAAAGAACAGTGCGAAGACAACGCCTGGTATTTTTCGCTGGCAGATGTACAGGATGCTGCAAGGCAGATCGTTTTATTAAGTACAACGGATAAAAATATTTTGTTCGATAAAGCAGAAGCCGGGAGGCAAAGGGCCATCAATAATTTTACATTGACTCAGCATATTGCAGGGTTGCGTAAAATTTATGATGATACGTTGTACTAATACTTTCATGAGATATGCGAAATTAGCACACGGATGACACAGATTGGATGCCCGCCTGAACGGAACGGGCAGGGATGAACACGGATTTTTTCTGCTTCGCAGAAATTTGGATTTTGTTAATTCATTTCCCTTGCTGTAATAGCATAGTCGATTCAACATCCCAATTTTTTCACGAAGTGAAAAAAAATCCGTGCTGAGCCTGTCGAAGTATAATCCGTCTTACCCGTGTTATCCGGGTGCTGTATTTTGTCGCCTATCCAAAGTAATACTTAGTACAATAATTATTAACTGTACAGGTAACATATCTTTACCAATAAATTTAAAACATGTGTGGCATTTCAGGGTTTATAGATTTTAATAAGAAAACCAGCATTGAGGTTTTAGAAAAAATGAACCGCATTATGGCGCATCGTGGTCCCGATGGCGAAGGGTATGGCATGTATGAAACTGCCGATGCTACAATTGGCCTTGGCCACCGCAGGTTAAGTATAATTGATTTAAGCGCAGGCGGACACCAGCCTAAAACTTTTGGCAGCCTGCATCTTACTTTTAATGGCGAAATTTATAATTACGCAGAGATAAAAAAAGCTCTGGAAGAAAAAGGGCATCAGTTTAACAGCCACAGCGACAGTGAAGTTATTCTACATGCATATAAAGAATGGGGCAGCGACGCACTGCAGCAATTCATCGGCATGTTTGCCTTTGTTATTTACGACGAAGCCAAACAACAAATATTTGCCTGCAGAGACCGGGCAGGAGTAAAACCTTTTTTTTATTATTTTAAAGATGGGTTGTTTCTTTTTGGATCTGAGCTGAAAGCGCTGATGCAGCACCCGGCTTTTGAAAAACAAATTAATACCGATGCTGTAGGCGCATTTTTGCAATTTGGATATGTGCCAACACCGCACTGCATTTTTAACAACACCCATAAATTAAATCCCGGCCATTTTTTGATCTTCGATATTCAAAAGCATGAGTATAAAACGAAGCAGTATTGGAATGTGTACGATGCTTATAATAAACCCATTTTAAATATCAGCCTGCCGGATGCGATTGAAGAAACAGAAAAATTACTGACCAGTGCTTTTCAATACCGCATGGTAAGTGATGTGCCGGTGGGTGTTTTTTTAAGCGGTGGTTACGACAGCAGCTGTGTTACTGCCATTTTGCAAAAGAACAATACCGAAAAAATAAAAACCTTTACCATTGGCGTACCCGATGCCGGCTTAAATGAAGCACCATTTGCAAAACAGATCGCTGAGCATTTAGGCACCGATCATACAGAATATTATTGCACCGAAAAAGAAGCATTGGAAATTGTGCCGCAGCTTCCTTTTTTTTATGATGAACCATTTGCCGACAGCAGCGCCATACCTACAACACTGGTTAGCCGCATTGCCAGGGAAAAAGTTACAGTTGCCTTATCGGCCGATGCAGGCGACGAGATATTTGCCGGCTACAACCGCTATGATTATATGATCAGGTACGGCGGCTCTATTAAAAAAGTGCCGGGCTTTATACGAAAAAGTGCAGCGGCTGTTATGGATATGATTCCTGCAGATAAGATCCCGGTGTTTAATAAAAAATATCTTTTTCACAGCAGGTACGAAAAAGTAAAGTCGCTGTTAAAGGAACCTTCTGCAAAAAATGTTTTGATGAACCTTACACAACAGATGAATGTAAAGGAGATTACGGAAATCGTTAAAAACAGTATTCAGCAAATACCCTCTGGCTTCGATAGTAAAGATCTTAAACCTGATAACTATTCTGTTTTATCTTACATGATGGCGGTAGATTATCAAACTTACCTGCTGGATGATATTTTGCAAAAAGTTGACAGAGCCGGTATGAGTGTAAGCCTGGAAGGCAGGGAACCTTTTTTAGACCAGCGCATTATTGAATGGGCTGCTCAACTGCCGCTGGAGTATAAATACAACAAGGGCAGTAAAAAATTCATTCTTAAACAAATTGTACATAAATATATACCGGCTGCCATGATGGACCGGCCCAAAATGGGTTTTGGTATTCCAATTTCGGCCTGGCTGCAAAACGATTTAAAACCTTTTGTGGATATGTATTTTGATGAACAGTTCATCATCAAACAAAATATTTTTAATAACGATATAATACAGAAGATAAAAAAGTCGTTTTACCATGGAAAAATAGAAAGGGCTGAAAAAGTATGGTATATACTGATGTTTCAGATGTGGTACGATAAGTGGATGAATAATAATTAGGTGCGCTTTCAACATCTGTTAACTTTGTTCAGCAAAACCAACACCCCGGATAAAACATGTCCATTGTAAATAAGGTTAAAATTGCGGTTAATAATTCTGCTTACAAATCTGTGGGGATATATGTATTTACCAATTTTTTTTCAAAAGGGGTTTCATTCCTGCTGATTCCTTTATTTACCAATCCAAAATACCTGTCACCAGCCGATAATGGCTTTCTGAGTTTATTTTCAAGCAATATGATATTGCTTGCGCCTCTTATTTCGCTGGGTATGATACAGACATCAACAGCCGACTATTTTAAAAAGACAAAAGAGGATTTTGCTGCATCTTTCACCGGCAATTTTTTTATTGCTGCAGTTATGACCATACTGGCCATGATCGGCCTGTATGTATTCAGGGATGGCTTGTGGAAAAATTTTGAATTGCCCCATTCCTTTATTTTTATCATTCCGGCATTGGCATTTTTAATTTTTTGCAGCGAGCAGTTATTCGCCCTGGTACGTAACAGGAACGAAGTGAACAATTATGCAATCATCGGTATTTCCAAATCGCTGATAGAATATTCCCTGTCTGTTGTATTGATTGTGTTTTTCTTTACCGGTTGGGTTGGCCGCATTTGGGGTATAGCCATTTCATTGATTGGGATAAACCTGTTGGGTGTTTGGTATTATCTTAAAAACGGTTACCTGCAATTTTCATTTCAAAAACACCAGGTATGGGATGAGTTGAAATTTGGTGTGCCCATTTTTGTTTTTCAACTTTGTGTATTTATGCTTGGCGCCACCAATAAACTGTTCCTTGCCATTTTTAATGTAGATAAATATGAATTGGGTATTTATGCCATCGCCTGTATATTGGGTACCATGGTAGGCACTGTTGCACAAAGTATTTTACTGTATGTTCAGCCACAGTTGTATAAATCAATCAGCAGCGGCGAGGCAACGTACCAGTTGGTTAAACGGATATTTTTCAATTACATTAAAATGCTTACTGTGCTTTCGCTGGTTTGTATGGCAGTGGCGGTATTTGCTTATTACTTTTTAATTGATAAAATTTATTTACCCGGCATTAAGTATTTCTTTGTGGTGGCATTGCAGGCATTCATCTGGGCATTGAACTATTTTGTTTTCCTTTTTCTGCTTTATCATAAAGAGAAAAGAAAAATACTGAAAGTAGCGCTCATTTCAATTATTTGTTCAATCGCAATCAATATTTTTATGGTTAAGCATTTTATGATTTGGGGCGATGCTTTATCAAGCCTGATAAATACTGTTATATTTTCGGGCCTGGTTATTTTCTTTACTAAAAATATAATTCATAAAACCCTCAGTAAACCAACTGCAGGTAGCGGTAAAACCACTGAGGCAGAAGATTTTCAACCTTCAATATAAAACCGGTTATATGCGTTCACTGGCTCCCATCGTTTTTTTTGCATACAACAGGCCCGGGCATACCGGGCAGGTGCTGGAGTCATTGCATCGCAATAAATATGCTGATGAATCATTGCTGTTTATTTATGTAGATGGACCAAAACCCGGAGCAACTGAAGGAACTCTGGCAGCTATAGCCGCTGTTAAAAAAGTGGTACATGATAAAAAGTGGTGCAAAGAAGTACGTATTATAGAAGCTGAGGTAAATAAGGGGCTGGTAAAATCAACCATTGAGGGTATTACAAAAATAGTGAATGAGTTTGGAAAAGTAATTGTGATGGAAGACGACAACCTGGTTAGCCGGGGGTTTTTAACTTTTATGAATGACGCACTTGATTTTTATGAAGACAATCCGAAGGTGATGCATATCAGTGCTTATACAAGGCCTGATCTTGATATTGAAGCTATAAAAGAACCGACCTATTTTTTTTACCACACCACCACCTGGGGCTGGGGCACCTGGAAACGGGCCTGGGATAAATTTACTCCCGATGCCATGGCAGTAAGAGAAGCCGTTAAAAAAAAGGGCAATATCAAAAAGCTGAACATGGATGGCACATTTGAGTTTTATTGGGGCCTTCACGCAGTTGCAAAATCAAATATGAACAGTTGGAACAACATCTGGCATTCCATTGTGTTTTTGAACGACGGATTGGTTTTATATCCAAAAAAATCGCTGGTATCCAATATTGGCCACGATGGCAGCGGCACCAACTGTGCACCCGATGAACGGTTTGTTATTAATGATGAAGCATTGGCAACCGAAATTCCAATAACTGCAATTCCACTTGAGGAACATGCTGCGGTACGAAAACATTATGTTGCATTACATTCTTCTGCACAAAGGCTGAAGTTTGCCATTAAACACTATCTTAGGTATTTAATAAAATAATAAACCTGCCGGCTACACTTGAGTACTCAAAAAAAAATATTATTTATTTCTTACGATGGTATGACCGACCCTTTGGGACAAAGCCAGGTAATACCATATTTACAGGGATTGAGTAAAGCAGGGTATTCTATTTTTTTATTAAGCTGCGAAAAAAAACAGGTGTACCTGCAAAATAAAGACAGCATTCAGCAATTGCTCAGCAAAAGTAATATTAGCTGGATACCGCTTAACTATACCAAAAAGCCGCCGGTTATTTCTACCATGCTGGATATTTTTAAAATGAAAAAAGCCGCCCGGAAAATTCACCGGGAACATAAACTGGATATGGTACACACCCGCCCGGGCATACCGGCATTGGTAGGTTTGTGGATGAAAAAAACCATGGGCGTAAAATTTTTAAACGATATCAGGGAGTTTTATGCCGATAGCCGGGTAGAAGGCGGTATGTGGAATACAAAAATTCCTGTGTATGTTTCAATCTATAATATTTTTAAAAAGAAGGAGGCAGAAGCGGTTGCAAAAAGCGATGGCATTGTTTGCTTAACCTATGCTGCCGAAACCATCATTAAAGAATGGAAGGATTATAAAAGCGAAATTCCTTTGCAAGTAATTCCCTGCAGTGCCGATCTTCAGCTTTTTGACTCGGGGAGCATTGATGAAAATGAAAAAGACAAACTAAAAGCAGAACTGGATATAAGTAAAGATGATTTTGTTATCAGCTATCTCGGATCTATCGGTGGGTGGTATCTTACTGATGAGATGATGCGGTTTTGTAAAATACTCAGCGATAAAATTCCGGCTCTAAAACTACTCTTTATTTCACCTCATCGCCACGAAGAAATAAAAACGGCTGCTGAAAAATACGGGATAGCTGCAGATAAGATCATGATAAAAAAAGCAAACAGGCAGCAGGTACCATTATTACTTTCTTTAAGTGATTATTCTGTTTTCTTTATCAGGCCCTGTTATTCCAAGCAATCATCATCGCCAACCAAGCACGGCGAAATTATGGCCATGGGCATCCCTTTAATTACCAACAGCGGTGTTGGCGATGTGGAAATGATTATGGACAGGTACAATTCGGGAATAGTAATTAAAGATTTTACTGAAGAAGAATTTACCGTTGCAGCTATGAAAATTGCTGCAGGAGAGTCTTTCAGCAAAGAAAGTATCCGTAAGGGAGCTGAAGAATTTTATTCGCTTGATACAGCCATTGAAAAATATATCAGTATTTACAACCGGATATTAAAGCAATAAATTAATTTGCAAAGCAATTATGGGTAAAAAATATTTAATAGTTGGTGCCGGTTTTTCCGGAACAGTTTTAGCAAATCAACTTGTAAAAAATACTGATTGCGTAATTGATATCTGGGATGAGCGTGATCATATTGGCGGCAACTGCCACACCGAACGGGATGCAGAAACTGGTATCATGGTTCATAAATATGGCCCCCACATTTTTAATACCGATAAAAAAGAGATATGGGATTTTATGAACAGCCTGGGAGAGTTCAGGCCCTATGTACACCGGGTTAAAGCCATGAGCAATGGCAAAGTATATTCTTTGCCGGTAAACCTGCATACCATTAACCAGTTGTTTGGCAAATCTTTTACACCTGCCGAAGCAAAAGTTTTTTTAGAAACACTTGCAGATACATCTATCACCGATCCTCAAAATTTTGAAGAACAGGCTTTGCGTTTTATTGGTAAAGAATTGTACCATGCTTTTTTTTACGGTTATACCAAAAAACAATGGGGTTGCGAACCCACCGAACTGCCGGCATCGGTTTTAAAAAGAATTCCCGTACGTTTTAATTACGACGATAATTACCACAATAATAATTTTACAGGCATACCGGTTGATGGATATTCTGCCATCATTAAAAAACTAATTGAGTACGATAACATACAGGTTACACTTAATAAAAAATTTGAGCCGGGCATGGATGTGAGCAATTATGACCATGTGTTTTTTACCGGCCCCATTGATGCATGGTTTAATTATAAATATGGCCGCCTGGGTTACCGTACTGTAACTTTTGAAACGCAATATGCCGAAGGCGATTTTCAGGGTACTCCTCAAATGAACTATTGTGATGAAAAAGTACCTTATACCCGAATAATTGAACATAAGCATTTTACTTATTGGGAGCAGCACGATAAAACCATCCTCTATAAAGAATTCAGCAAGGAAACCGACGCATCGGATATTCCCTATTTTCCCAAACGACTGGCACCCGATAAAGACCTGCTTTTAAAATACAGGAAAGAAGCCGAAAACCTGCAACAGGTGTCATTCCTTGGCCGCCTGGCTACTTACCGCTATTTGGATATGCAGCATGTTATTGGCGAAGCGCTTGACTTTTCCCAATCGTATATTTACGCAGTAAATAATGCAAAAACCCCTCCCATTTTCCCCAATATTGAACGATAATCCAAAAATCTACAGAGCAATACAATAAGCCAATTAACATTCCGTTATAGCTTAGTCCTGATATCTATTTTAAAACCAAATACCTTCCTATGGAAAAGGTTATTGCTGTGGTTGTAACCTACAACCGGCAGGTCCTGCTTTCTGAATGTATAGCTGCATTGCGTAATCAATCACGCCCTTTAGATGCAATTCTCATTGTAAATAATGGTAGTACGGATGGTACCGAAAACTGGTTAAAACAACAGCCTGATCTTGTTTACATCAATCAAAACAATGTTGGTTCAAGTGGTGGTTTCAGCGCAGGTATAAAGTGGGCATATAAAAATAATTATGCGTGGATATGGTGTATGGATGATGATGGTTATCCAAAGGAAGATGCACTGGAGCATTTACTGGCAGCAGATGATGGCTGTTTACGTTTGCTGAATTGTGCTGTTATTGATAAGGAAGATAAAAAAACCTTTGTCTGGAAAACACAGCAGTATAAAACACTTGATGAAGTTGATTGTAATATCATAGAAGGCATTGGCCATCCGTTTAACGGAACCTTGCTGAACCGCAGTATTATTGAAAGAGTTGGTGTACCAAAAGCAAAATATTTTTTATGGGGAGATGAAACTGAATATTATTACAGGATAGTAAAGCATAACGAAATACCTGTTTGTACAGTTGCCAAAAGCATCCACTATCATCCGGCAACTGCCTTTTCAATTATTAAAGATTGGGATTATGCCTCCGGCTGGAAAATGTATTTCTACATCCGAAACCGTTTTCATATTCACCAGGTTAAATTTAATAGTAAGCTTGTTGCTTTACTGCACTACTGCTGTTTTATTATAGCTTTTACCGGCATCGTTGTGCTTTTTCAAAAAACAGACAGGCTTAAAAAACTGAATTTTATCATTTGGCCTGTTGCCGATGCATTCAATAATAATTTTAAAGCAACGCCTGCACTGATCTTAAACAAACTAAAAGGCAATGAACCTTTTTCATTAACTACATCACTAAACAGCTATCTGAGAAGTACATGGTTAAACATACTGCCTTCTTTTTCTGCAACACGAACAGAAAGAGCAGCAAACGCATAATGGTTACACGTTATAACCCCCTTTGAAATCACGCAGTCTCGCCCAGGGCGAGACTGTTTTTTATTTTCCTGGCTCTGTCCTGTATAAGAAACAGGGCTATAACATAAAAAGGAATGCATTGAATTTTGTAACGTACCAAGGTGCCGAAGTTTGCCGTAGTGGCGCCAACAAACAAAGCAAACAGTAAAGCAAATAACAGGCAATACATAATTGTAGGATCTTTCATAATGGCCCGGATAAAATTAAACGGCCCCGATTTATATAAAACAAACAAAGTAAACAACATGATTGCCAAACTTTCGGCCGAGGATAGCAGCGTTGAAATTTTTTTCGATTCCCAGAAAAATGGCCTGAATAAAGTTGCAATAATGGCCGCAGGGGCTATTCTCACAAGACTGGATACCGATCCGTCAAACTCAACACCCAGCGAAAAGTTAGAAGCAGCTTCTTCCTGTTCTGCATAAGCTTTTTGATAGATGGAAATGTTTTTTGTGATGCTTTCGCCGCCGTAAGTGCCCAACGATCCTGCCAATTCCTCCATAACCGTAGTAAACATGGTAACAGTAAGTACGATGAGGCCTAAAACAAAAGAAATACGGAGAAGGCGGCTTTTAACAAGGTTTACATTTTTTAATACCAGGTATAGAATGAAAAAAGGAATATAAGAGATCAGTATGTACACTTTTATCACATAAAGCAGGTATCCAAAAAATAATATAATGACAACATTACGGATCAGGTTCTGCTTCTTATAAAATATTTCATACAATGCATAAGTTATCCATCCAACAGCGCCTGTGCAGATGGGGTCTTTTAAAATGCCCCCACACCAAAAAACAAAAGTGGGCAAATACAATATAGCAATAGCGAATTGCTTATGCAGGTGTGGGTACTGCTCATAAAAAAAACGGTAAAGCCTCCACACACCCGAAAAAGAGATCATTGAAAAAAACAGGTTGAGGATAACATATTTGTGCATAGCCAGGAAAGAAAGTATGGCTGTGATACGAACGATCATATAGTTATTCTCACTGCGCAGGTAACCCAGGTTCAGCGAGTTTTTCAGTAAGGTCTGGTCAAATTCAACACTGGGCAGGTAAAGCCATTGCACATGAGAAAAATCCTGTAGTATAAGCCGGCTAATATTTGCCCCTTCGGTATAATATAAAACAAAGGAATCGCCTGGCGACAGGATCGAGTTAAATAAAGTAAACGGTATAACGGCAATTACTTTTATCCAAAACCCCTGCTTATGGTAATATTTAAGAACCGGGTCGGTATAATTTTTTCGGCGGGCACTAAACAAAAAATAAAACAGGGCAACATAAACAGGGAATAATAAAAAATCTGCAATGCCCATTACTTTAATTTTATTTTAAGCTAAGCTGTATTAACATGAAAATATGCGGATGTTATAATGATTACTCAAATTTATTGTAAAAATTCTAACCGTCTTTCAATATTATAAAGTTATTTTGAGTGTATAAAAATAACGGGTGCATTTAAAATTGTCGCTTTTGTCATGCTGATCCCGATAGCTATCGGGAGAAGCATCTCTCTCTGCAATGCTTGAGATGCCCGCTTGGATGGCCAGTCGGACAGGCTTTGTGCCTCAGCATAACAATGGAGTAGAAAAGATCGAAAAACAAAAGCGACAATTTTAAATGCACCCAAAATAACTTAAAAGCTATTTTAAAATTCAAAACATTCTTTTGCCTGAAAACAGCAACCATAAAAAATTAATCCGCATTACAACCGTGCCTATGGCACTGCGGTATTTATTGCCCGGGCAAATGCAGTTTATGGCTGCCAATGGTTTTGACGTGCTGATGATAAGCGCCGATGGAAAAGAACTGGCCGAAGTGATTGAAATGGAGCAGTGCAGGCATATTATTGTACCCATTACCAGGAAGATAACCCCCTTTCAGGATCTGAAATGTTTGTTTACATTGATAAAAATTTTCAGAAAAGAAAGACCGGATATTGTACATACACATACTCCCAAGGCCGGATTATTGGGTATGCTGGCCGCAAAATTTTGTGGCGTAAAAACAAGGATACATACTGTTGCAGGCCTGCCATTAATGGTTGAAAAAGGGTTTAAATACCGGGTATTAAAATTTACCGAAAAACTTACTTATGCTGCTGCCAACCATGTTTGGCCAAACAGTAATTCTTTGATGAAGATCATTATTGAAAAAAAATTATGCAAAACCGGTAAGCTTCAGGTTATTGCAAAGGGATCTACTAATGGTATAAATATTAACAGGTTTAACAAAGAAGTACTGCATGAAAATGTACTGCATGAAATTAAGAAACAGGTTAATTTTTCAAACGAATATAAATACCTGCTTTGCATTGGCCGGTTGGTAAAAGATAAAGGCATTGCAGAACTGGTACATGTTTTTACACAACTACAAAAAAGCAACGAAAGCCTGAAGCTGATTTTAGTTGGAGAATACGAAGCCACATTAGATCCCTTGCCATCAGCTACTTTACATGAAATAGAAATCAACCCATCAATTATTCATATCAATTGGAGCAACCAGGTAGAATACTTTATGCATATTGCCGGGGTTTTTGTTTTTCCGTCTCATCGTGAAGGTTTCCCCAATGTACTGTTACAGGCAGGCGCCATGCAATTGCCAATAATCTGCAGTAAGATAACCGGTAATATGGATATTGTAACCAATAATGAAACAGGGCTGATTTTTGAAGCTGGCAATGAACAGCAAATGTTGCAACTTTTGCAATATGCATTGGCTAACCCGTTACACATGCAAACCATGGCAAAACAATTACAGCGGCAGATCAAAGAAAATTACGGGCAGGAAAATATCTGGCAAAATTTGTTGCAGGCATACAAAACCTTGGTAAATTAGATAATTAATAAAACAACAATGATTTTAATAGGAAACAGCGGTCATGGTTTTGTAGTTTACGGTATTTTGCTGGCAAGCGGAAAACAGGTAACCGGGTATTGCGATGTAATTGAAAAAGAATACAATCCTTTCAACCTGTTGTATTTTGGATCCGAAAATTCTGATGCTGCTTTGGAAGCCATAAAACAAAATGGTTTTTTTATTGCTGTTGGCGATAACATGATTCGAAATAAAATTTTCGTTAACCTCCAGCAAAAAAACCTGGTTCCGGGTAATGCCATTCATCCATCTGCAGTTATTGATCTTTCAGCAACTGTTGCTGCACATGGGGTAATGATAGCGGCTAATGTCAGCATCAATCCATTGGCAGCAATTGGTACGGGTGCAATATGTAATACGGGTTGTATAATAGAGCATGAGTGCATTGTAGGCGAATTTGCACATATTGGTCCCGGCGCAGTTTTGTGTGGTAATGTAAAAATAGGCGAAGGAACTTTTGTTGGCGCCAATGCCGTTATTAAACAGGGAATAACTATAGGCAAAAATGCAATGATAGGTGCCGGAGCTGTGGTTATTAAAGATGTACCGGATAATGTTACAGTTGTTGGCGTTCCGGCTAAATAGTTGAACTTTATGCCGTAATTTCCATAATTCTCAAAACACATAACTCCAAACACCCCTCCGACCAGATCATCCGGGCAGGCAAAACACATAACCCTTATCTTTGCAACGCAAAATATTCAACAATTATGAAAGTATTAGTTACAGGTGGTG
>JANOVD010000473.1:0-2882 GCA_031417255.1 Chitinophagaceae bacterium | reverse complement strand
ACGGATTACACGGGTTGGACGGATGAACACACCTGCCCGTCCGGTCAGGCGGGGATTATTCTGCTTCGCAGAATTTTGGATTGGCAGGATTCATTCTTATCTGTGTAAATATATCTACACCGTAGTATCGGTGTACTTTTTTATCCTATTTTTTTCGTAGAAAAAAAATCTGTGCTGAGCTTGTCGAAGCATCATCCGTCCAACCCGTGTCATCCGTGTGCCTGTATTTTGTCGCCTATGCAATGCAATATTTAGTAGTTTGTAATTTTTGCAGCACCAAAATAACTGTGCAGTACAGCAGGCAAATTAATTCCGTTTTCTGTTTGATTATTTTCCAGCAGGCAGGCCACAATCCTTGGCAGCGCTAAAGATGAACCATTGAGTGAATGTACCAGTTGGCTTTTTCCATCAGCATCTTTAAATCTTACTTTTAACCGGTTGGTTTGAAAATTTTCGAAATTACTTACAGAGCTTACCTCCAGCCATTTTTGCTGGGCAGCGCTGTACACTTCAAAATCGTAAGTAAGGGCAGATGCAAAACTCATATCGCCTCCGCAAAGCCTTAATATGCGGTAAGGCAATTCCAGTGTGTTCAATAATTTTTCAACATGGCTAACCATCTCTTCCAGCACTTCGTAACTATTATCGGGATGAACAATTTGTACTAACTCCACTTTATCAAACTGGTGCACCCTGTTCAATCCACGTACATCGGCACCAAAACTTCCGGCTTCTCTTCTAAAGCAGGGTGTATAAGCCGTCATCTTAATGGGTAAATCCGTTTCTTTTACAATTTCATCCCGGTAAATATTAGTAAGCGGCACTTCGGATGTAGGAATTAAATAAAAATTGTCTTCCTTAGCATGGTACATCTGCCCTTCTTTATCAGGCAACTGCCCGGTACCATAAGCAGATGCTTCATTCACCATCAGCGGTGGTAAATATTCAGTATAGCCTGCTGCAATATTATAATCTAAAAAATATTGTATTAAAGCCCGCTGAAGTTTTGCTCCTTTCCCTTTAAATAAAGGAAAACCGCTGCCTGTAATTTTAGCCCCGGTTTCAAAATCAACAAGGTCGTAAGTTTTTATAAGATCCCAATGCGGTACTGCGGTTGAAGACAATACAGGTTTTGTACCTCCTTCTCTTACTACTTCATTATCCTCTGGTGTTTTACCCTTTGGTACAGTTGTGTGCGGCAGGTTAGGTAATAAAACAAGTCCATCATGCAATGATTTTTCTGCATCAGTTAATTGCAGCGTAAGATTTTGTAAAGCAGATTTATTTTGCGCTACTTCCTGTTTTTTATTTTCGGCTGCTTCTTTATCGCCCTTGCCCATCAACATACCAATTTCTTTGCTGGCAGCATTAATGCCGGCCTGCAAAGCTTCCGATTCTGTTTTTAATTTACGAACCTGTTCATCTGTTTCCAGTAATTTATCCACGATGGAAGGATCACTGTAATTTTTAACCGCTAATTTTTCTTTTACCAATGCTGTATGCTGCCTGATATAACTGATCTGTAACATCTGTTTCTAAAAATTTTGACAAAGGTAAGGAAGTGAGCTGCAAGCTACAAGCCACAAGGGGGCAATCTTATTTTTTGAGAGGCTGAATAGGTGTCAGGCCACTACAAATACTCTAAAAATTTAAAAGCTTTTAAATAATTTTAGCTGGTTGTTATGTAAGAATCTGAATAGTGGCCAGACACCTTCTCCCTTGTTGCTTGTAGCTTGCAGCTTTCTTTTATCTTTGCACCATGCAACACCTTACAGAAGACTTACAGGTTCGCTGGCTTAAGCTCCGCATTAAATTAAAAGAGCGCTTTGGCATAAAGCCCGATATGGACGGCATTCTTTTTTTAATAGGTATACAGGAACTGGGCAGCGGCAAGCAGGATTTCAGCAAAGAAGAAAAACAGGACCTGATGCATATTGCCGTTTGTACCGTACTTTCATTAAGCGGCTATTATGTGTCAGAAGGAAATGACGAAGAAGGATGGCCGCATTTTAAACAGCTAAAGCCTCTGCCGGGATTTATTATGACAGAGCAGGAAAATTTTTTAAAAGACCATATTTTATTATACTTTCAAAACCAAAATTTTATTGACTAATTATTTTTTTTATGAACAAAATGAAAACTTTAATCACGCTTGCCTTAGTATGTTTTTTTGTAACGAATGTTGCTGCACAGGTTACAAAACCGGCTGTAAAAAAAACAACACCTCAAAAATCTACCGTTAAAAAACCAACTACTACAAAAACCGTAAAACCCGTTGTTAAAGCCACAACACAGATCAAGGTGCCGGGTGTAAGGGTAAAAATTACTACCGATTCCGGTGTCATCATTGTGCGCTTGTTTGATAAAACCCCGCTGCATCGTGATAATTTTATTAAACTTGCAAAAGAACATTTTTTCGACAGCCTTTTATTTCACAGGGTAATGTATCAATTTATGATACAGGGCGGTGATCCTAACAGCAAAAACGCACAACCAGGACAGATGCTGGGTGCAGGTGATATTGGCTATACCATACCTTCAGAGTTTAATCCTGGATTTTACCATAAAAAAGGTGCTTTGGCTGCCGCAAGAATGCCCGATCATGTTAATCCTGAAAAAGCCAGTAGTGGCTGCCAGTTTTATATAGTACAGGGTAGAACCTGGACAGATATAGATTTAAACAACATAGAAATGCAGCGGCCTACCAAATACACGCCCGAGCAACGAAATGCCTACAAAACTATTGGTGGTTACCCTCCTTTAGATATGAATTATACTGTTTTTGGTGAGGTTGAAAGTGGTTTACAGGTGGTTGATAAAATTGCTTCTGTACGTACAGCCCCCGGAGACCGCCCTATTGGCGATGTACGCATGAAGATAGA
>JANOVD010000472.1:0-1826 GCA_031417255.1 Chitinophagaceae bacterium | reverse complement strand
CAAACAAAACGGTAATCATTTACTAAACTGGAAAGTTACCTGCGTAACCACACCCAGTGCAACCATTGAAATGCAACGCAGTACCGATAGCCGTAACTTCAATACCATCTACAGCATTTTTGCAACAGCGGTTCGTTGTCAGCAGCCATTTGATTATACCGATAACCAACCGGCAAAAGGCACCAACTATTACCGCCTTAAAATGACCGATGTGGATGGTAAAATAACCTACAGCAGCATTGTGGTTTTAATAAATGCAGTTAAGGGAATGGAACTGATGAACATTGCACCAAACCCAATTGTAAATGGAAGCTTTAATTTAAAAGTAAGCACTGCAGAAAAAATACAAATGGAAATTGTGGTAACAGATATGCAGGGAAGAATTTTACAAAAGCAATCAGTGAGCATGATCGCCGGGTTTAATACAATACCCATGCATGTGCAAAATCTTTCTGCAGGCACTTACCAGTTGTTTGGTAATACTGCCGATGGAAGAACGAGGGTTTTGCGGTTTGTGATACAATAATAAATTAACTGCTTATAACAAAGTGGCTGTCTCAAAAGGAGCTTCCCACAAAGAGTCGCTAAGAACACAAAGAATTTTTCTACATGATTATTACGGCTTTGTGAACTTCGTGTCTCTGTGGGAATTACGAAAAAATTACTTTTGCGACAGCCACTTTGTTGAAATATTATGTACAACCTAAAAGCCTACGCCTAATCATTTAAATATTTTTTGATGAGCACAAAACTGATAATAACCAGTAAAAGAAAAGTGATGACGGTAATATATATCCAAGGCTGATCTTTCAGTTTGCGTTTTTCTTTTCTCTTATTCTTTTTTGCAGTTTGTTTTTTAAGGTCCTTATTCAGTTGCTCAACCAGCAACAAAAGGTTTTCTTTATTATTAAAATGCTCCAGGCCTTCCACAGCATCATTCATAAACTCGTCATCAGCCATCTGCTTCTCCACTTCATGTGCTTCGGCATCCGATAGTTTTTTATTCAGATAGTCAAGCAGTTTTTCCTGCTCAATATCTTTGTTTAAGTTAGATAATATGTCTTTTAAATTATCGCTCATTTTTTCTTTTTCTTTTTTGCCAATTGCCAATTGCTTATTGCCTATTGCCTATTGCTCATTGCCCATCCGTTCCATAATTATTTTCAAATTCCGTTTCCCGTTTTGTATATGGCTCTTAACCTGCATAATACTAAAACTGGTTTGCAGCGAAATTTCCTGGTAACTCTTTTTCTCCAGGTAAAACAAAGTTACACATAGTTGCTGCTCTTTGTTTAACTGAAGCAGGGCACCGGCCAGGTTATTTAATGTTTTATCTTTTTCAATATAACTGTTTTTTTCTTCGGGCTCGGCAGGCGTAGCCATGGTTTGTTCGTTGATCTCTTTATGATGCCTGCCTTTATTCCGTAACTGCATCAGGCAGTGGTTTTTTGCGATCATGTAGATCCAGCTTTTAAAATATTCTACTTTATATTTATGAAGCTCGTTAATGGCTTTTAAAAAAACCTGCTGCACGGCATCTTTGGCTTCTTCTTCATTTTTCAGGTATTTCATGCTAACACCCAGTAGCAGCATGGTATAGCGTTCAAGCAAAATGCCCAGCCATGCCTGGTCGTGGCCTGCATAAAACAGGTTTAACAGTTCGGCATCGCTGATATGTTGATATTTGTTTTTGCTCAAAATTTCTGTATTACTTTGTTGTACTAAACTAATTTAATTTCTTAAACTTTCCATTTATTTCGGGTAATACCCAGGGCAGGCGCATTAAAATACTTCAGTAACTTAACCCAAAAAGCGAAGAATAGGCA
>JANOVD010000471.1:0-11018 GCA_031417255.1 Chitinophagaceae bacterium | reverse complement strand
ATTCCGTTCTGTTTAGGTAAAGCATTGTAAAAAGAAGAATACCAACTTTGTTTTTGGGCATACTGCATTACAGTAACCAGCGCATTTGTTGTAACCCGGTTGGCAGGAGAAAGTCCGCTGCCATCAATTATATTTAATGCTGATCTTTCAATTCCTTTTTTACTCCAGAAATCTTTGATGATGTTTATACCGGTGTCTGTAGATCCGAAATTTGTTTTTTCGTACGCAATCGTTTTTACAAATGCTTCTCCATAAAGGTTCACACTTTTTTGAAGAAACCAGTAATTGATGCTGTCGAGTGGAGGGGAAAATAATGTTAACAGTAGATTATTTATAGGGGATAAAACATTTTCCCTACTTCTGAAGATTGGCAAGGCTTTTTTTATACTTCCTGAAAATTTAATCTGACGTTCATTAAATACTTCCGTTAAAGTATTTAAAAAAGAAGGAAGCGGGTCGGGCATTGAACCTGAAATAGTAAAATAGTTTTTACTTATTGGGAGTGTACCCCGAATATGTCCAATTGTTCCGTTTTCAGGAAGATAAATTATTGACTGGTCTCCACTGCCTTCTTTACCTGTCTTCAATTCATTAATCAATGTTATCCCTGGTAACAGTGGCTTTGTTTCAATTATAAAAACAGAATCATTTATCGCTTTACCTGGTTTTAAAATAAGATCGTACTGATTCTCATGCCAATTAAAGCCTCTTGCACCCGCTCCATAATAATTACCAATATCATCCCAAGTCCAGCCACGTGGCGTAGCCTGGCTTTCCCAATTTAAATCATCAATAACGATATTGCCGGTAATTTTAGAAATGTTATGATCCCGCAATGCTTCGCTTATTCTATTCTTAACATTTTCCTCTTTGGTCTCTGCCCAGCGCCAACTTCCCCATGTAGGATCCCCTGAAACAAAAAAGTAAAGATCTCCAGCAATCAAACTATCCCGTACAAATCCATCACCTGCCATTTCTGTTTTATATCTATATGCTTTTCCAAGCATCTCAAATGCACTTGCACTCGTAACAACTTTCAAACAACTTGCCGGTGCCAAACCTATTTGTGAGTTTTTATCAAATACCACTTTGCCTGTTTTACTGTTCACTATATACAGGCTTATCAACGCATGTTTTAACTGGGTATCTTTTCCCAATTGCTTTACAGCGTTTGCTAATTTCACCTCAACAGGTTGCGAAAAAGCAACACTGCAAACAAGACACAATGCTGTCAATCCAAATAATTTCATCATCAAATAAATTTATTTATCAAAACTAAAAGATTTAAATTTGATATATGAAAAATATAGTGGAGGAAGCCGCAGTTAAATATAATTATGTTTCGCAGGAAGCATATCTGGAAACAGAAAGGGAAGCATTGGAGAAGCACGAGTATTATCAGGGCGAAATTTTTGCCATGAGCGGAGCATCTGGAAGGCATAACAGATTATTCTCAAACTTATTTATTGATATTGGCATTAAATTAAAAGGAAAAGGCTGTATTCCCTATGGCAGCGATTTAAGAATACATATTCCAAAGAATACACTTTACACATATCCTGACATTTCCATTATTTGTGGAGAAATGGAATTTACAGATGATAAATTTGATACGGCAACCAATCCATCTGTAATTATAGAATTGCTTTCCAATTCAACCCGTAATTACGATAAGGGTGAAAAATTTACTTTGTACAGAGATATAACTTCATTGCAGGAATATATTTTAATTGATACCGAAAAAATCTATGTTGAAAAACATATCCGTAATACTGATAACAGTTGGCAGCTTACCGATTACAGATCAATAGAAAATTCCTTCACTATCTCAACCATTCAGCTAAGTTTTTTGTTAAAAGATATTTATGAGGGCATATCTTTTGAATAAATTGTATCTGCCTTTCAGAAACTCAAATAAAAACAAATTTTAAATATGAAAAATATAGTGGAGGAAGCCGCCCGGCAATATAATTTTTACTCTCTGGAGGAGTATTTTGAAATTGAATCCAGTACAGAAAACAAGAATGAATACTATAATGGTCATTTAATTATTATGCAGGGGGCTTCTATAAACCATAACAGAATTACTACTAACCTGGTTGGAACACTTGGGAATAAAGTAAAAGGCAAAGGATGTACTATGTTTTTGAGTGACCTGAGATTAAAAATTTCCTCAGCAAATGCTTATGTTTATCCCGATGCCATGTTTATATGTGGTGAACCGGAGTTAACAGAAGATAAATTTGATACCGTTAAAAACCCCAGTGTTGTTTTTGAAATTATCTCTAAAACATCCGAAGCCAATGACCGCAGAAAGTTCTTTTATTATATGCAAATGACGGGTGTTAAAGATATTGTTATGATCAATTCTTATGAACAGGTAAAAGTGGAAGTTGGCGTAAAACAGGAAAATGGCAGTTGGCAAATTACAACATACTCTTCTTTGGGCGACGTGATAAATTTATCTCATCTCAATGAACAAATATCACTTAACGATGTTTATGAAGGCATCATATTTTAGTTTCATCATAAAATTCTAATGCAACAAACCCAGGCTTCCATCATCACCATCGGCGACGAACTTTTAATAGGACAGGTTATTGATACCAACAGCGCCTGGATGGCACAGGAGCTTAACAAAGCTGGCATTCGTGTGGTACGCCGTGTGGCGGTGGCCGATGTGTGGGATGAAATCTGGACCGCTCTTGATGAAGAACAAAAACATGCAGATATCATTTTAATAACCGGTGGCCTGGGCCCTACAGCCGATGATATTACCAAACCACTGCTGTGCAAATATTTTGGAGGCAAAATGATTGTGAACGATGAAGCAAAACAAAATGTGCTTGACATCTTTACCAAACTTAACCGCCCCATTATTGACCGAAATTTAAAACAGGCCGAAGTGCCCGATGTTTGCACGGTGTTATTAAATAAAAGAGGTACAGCCCCGGGCATGTTATTCAATAAAGATGGAAAAATATTTGTTAGCCTGCCCGGCGTACCCCACGAAATGAAAGGATTGGTGACAGATGATGTGATACCGATGCTGGTTAACCAATTTCAATTCCCAACCATCATTCATAAAACATTATTAACTGCCGGTGTTGGTGAAAGTTTTTTAGCCGAGCTGATAAAAGATTTTGAAGAAGCATTACCGGCACATATAAAACTGGCTTACCTGCCAAATTATGGTATGGTAAGGTTACGTTTGTCGGCAACAGGTTTTAATGCAGATGAAACAGAAAAAGAAATTCACTGGTTATTTGAAACACTTAAATCGCTTGTCGTAGATTACCTGGTAACCGACATAGATGAACCGATGGAAAACGTGGTTGGCAAATTATTAACGGCCAAAGGCAAAACCATGTGTACCGCCGAAAGCTGTACCGGCGGCTATATTGCTCACCTGCTCACTTCAATTCCCGGCTCCTCAGTTTTTTTTGATGGTGGCGTTATCAGTTATTCGTACCTTGCAAAAGAAGACCTCTTGCAGGTTGATAAAGCAACACTGGAAACAAAGGGTGCGGTGAGTGAAGAGATCGTTTTGCAAATGGCAAAGGGTGCTTTGCAAAATATAAAATCAGATTATGTGATTGCCGTTTCGGGCATTATGGGCCCTGGTGGCGGCATGCCCGATAAACCTGTAGGTACCGTTTGGATCGCCGTAGGCAATGCAACAAATATACAGGCACAAAAATTATATTTTCGGTTCGACAGAACTCGTAATATTCAGTTAACGGCGATGAATGCTTTGAATTTGCTTCGAAAATTCATACTGGCCCAAGGTTAACGAAATATCGAATTTGCGAATGGCGAATTTCGAATGTTTGCCGATTTTAATCAGCTCTGCACTATCAGGCATCCCACATTCAACATTCGCCATTCGTACATTCGATATTAGATTGGTGAATGTTTACCAGTTTTAATCAGCCTTACACTAGCAGGCACTCCACATTCGATATTCGATATTCACCATTCGCTATTAAAACATAAATAATTACCTTTGAACCCGATTGCAAACAAATTTCAAACAAGTATATGAGTTTAGTTGATTTAGTAATGCCAAAACTGGGAGAAAGCATCATGGAAGCCACCATTTTAAAATGGCACAAAAAACCCGGAGATGCGATAAAGCAGGATGAAACCGTGCTGGATATTGCCACCGATAAAGTAGACAGCGAAGTACCCTCAACAGCCGAAGGCGTAATTGAAGAAATTTTATTTAAAGAAAATGATGTGGTGCCCATTGGTACCGTCATAGCAAAAATAAGAGTGGGCGCCAATGCAGCCGTTTCAAACAACCAACCTGCACCTGCTGCAAAACAGGAAGAATATGAAGATGCAAAAGTGGTAGAAGAAATTCCTTATCAACCAATTGGCAATAAGCAACAGACAACAGGCAATAATGAAAATAAAGTAAGATTCTATTCTCCTTTAGTTTTAAACATTGCACAACAGGAAGGCATCAGTATGGCCGAACTCGAAAATATTCCCGGCACCGGGCAGGAAGGAAGGGTAAGCAAGAAAGATATTTTAGCCTATGTAGCAGGAAAAGCTACAAGCAACCAGCCACAAGGGACAAACCAGCAGGTGCAGGAAGTGTCTGTTTTACCAACGGCCAATGAGCAACAAACAATAAACAACGAACAAAGAACAACGAACAACATTCCTGCTCTCTACACCGGCAATGTAGAAGTAATAGAAATGGACCGCATGCGTAAGCTCATTGCAAAGCACATGGTCGACAGTAAACACACCAGTGCACACGTAACCAGTTTTGCCGAATGCGATGTTACCAACCTGGTTTTGTGGAGAGAGAAAGTAAAAAAAGATTTTGAAAAAAGAGAAGGAGAAAAAATTACTTACACACCCCTCTTTATTGAAGCCATTGTAAAGTGCATTAAAAAATACCCCTGGCTAAGCAGCAGTGTTGATGGCGATAAAATAATTATAAAGAAAGACCTGAACATTGGTATGGCAACTGCCCTGCCCAATGGAAATTTAATTGTGCCGGTAATTAAAAATGCCGACCGCCTGAATTTAGTTGGCCTTACCCAGCAGGTAAATAACCTGGCTAATGCAGCCCGTACCGGCAAACTCCGCCCCGATGATACCACCGGCGGCACATTCACTTTAACCAATGTGGGCACATTCGGCAGCATTATGGGCACGCCCATTATTAACCAGCCACAGGTTGCTATTATGGCTGTGGGCGCCATTAAAAAGCGCCCAATGGTTATTGAAACCCCGCAGGGCGACAGCATTGCCATCCGCCACATGATGTATATTTCCCTCAGTTACGATCACCGTATTATTGATGGCGCATTGGGTTCTACTTTTTTAAATGCAGTAAGTAAAGAGTTGGAGAATTTTGATGGGAACAGGAGTATTTAGTCCTGTAACAGTCCTGAGCGAAGTCGAAGGATGTATATTGCCAATTTCGAGCGAAGTCGAGAAATGGGTGAATTAAAAAAGGATTTTGTTACCAACATTTGTTTTTCATGGCATCATCGTTGTGTCACTCCCTTGTACTGCATACCATACTTCGACTTCGCTCAGTACGGAACTTTAATTGTGTTTTACTAAAGTTTATTTTTCAAAATTCTGCTGAAAAACAGGTTTTAAGTGAACAAGAAGGTGCGTATATTTAATTGTTTAGCGGCAACCTTGACTCACCGAATAAGCGACAGTCCTTAATAAAAGACCCGAGTGAAATTTTTTCCATCTTTAATTGAATGAAAGACTTAAAAAGTATATTACTACCAAACCCAGAACAGCAGGATGAATTGAAAATATTTTTTTCAACTTACATTGGTTTGCCAACTAACCATCCGGGAAATAAGATTGTGTATGGAGGCATATTGACTATTGAGTTTAAGTCTCAGACTAATAAGATTAAATCCATTTTTTTAAAAGGGACAAAGGAGGAGATAGATACCCTAATTAAAAAAGCAGTGGAGGCTCTTGCAAGTAATTTAGGTCTCCAAATACATTTTGCCTATGTTCATACTTCAAGTAAGATTGAAAAATATTGGAGACATGAAAACAATTTCCAAATACTGCCAGCCCCTGCTTCTGCACCTCAACCAAACTTTCAGGATGCAGAACATGCATTTCTTCTTGAATATAGTTTTCCAAAGAGTTCAAATTCTGAAATTAACAGTTATCGCTCTGCTTGCCGAGAACGGGAAACTATTTTATTACTTAACTCTTTATTGAAGCATGGTTTGCATTTAAGGGATTCATATAGTAGGCATGCATGGGTTTTATCCGATGAATTAAACGAGAAAAGTAAATATATGCAACTGGGATATTTTACTGGAGTTGAAAATCATGATAGAAAGTTAAATGATTTTTCTTCTGTTAATAATTATACAGCTTTTGACCTTGTTAATTCTCAAGACTATTATACAATTTCTTCCGATATTTTTGACCCCTTTGTTCTTCCTGATTTTTTTACTAAATCAATAATAGCTTTTGAAAATTTAGATTATTCCTCAAAGGGAAAATTTTTGAGAGCCTCTTATTGGACTCAGGTTGCAAGCAAATCATATCCAATTTCCCGTTCTGCTGCTTTCTGTGCCTTAGTATCTTCGATTGAAGTGTTTATGCCAACTTCACATTTACCACCTGAAAGTGTTTATGCTACTTTTAAAAAGGGCTTTTTACAACTACTTAGTAAGTATCAAACCCCTGCCGGTCCGACAAAAGAATTCCGAGACTTTGTTGAAAAATATGCTCCAGGTATTCCTGAATCTTCACGAAAAAAACTTTACGACATAAGGTCAAAAATTACCCATGGTGGAGCACTTTTACCTGAAGATGAGAATAATAGTTTCTTCCAAAATCATTTACAATTATCTGACTCCCGTAATGATTGGGAATTATTATATGGAGTTGTTCAAGTTGCACAAATCAATTGGCTTCATGCCCAAAAACAAAAATCATGATTCCTCCGGCGCAGGTGCTCCACAAAGGTCTTCGTCACCGCCTGTATCTGCAACCAGCGGCGAAAAAGCACAATCCTCCTTGTTGCAGAATATTTGCAGAGAAATTTAATGATTGCACAAAACATTAAAAATGTGTATCTTGATACTCACTTAAAAATTAAAAATCATGAATACAAAGACTGCTTCTATTATTATCGGCCTTGCTTTTTTAGCAGTAGGCTGCCTGGGCTTTGTTGCCAATCCTGTTATTGGAGAGTCGCATGACGCAATTTTTCATGCTGATAAAATACACAACATAGTTCATATCGTAAGCGGAGTTTTATTTTTGCTGGTTGCATTGGCCATGCCTGCAAATGCAGGCGGGTTCTGTAAACTTTTCGGAATTATTTATTTGGTGCTGGGTGTTTGGGGACTTTTTCAATACGGCACCGATGGCATGGGTAAACTATTAGGATTTTTGCATGTAAACGGCGCAGATAATTTTTTACACATCGGCCTGGGTATTGTTATTTTTCTTGCCGGCATGCTTAAATCAAAAGCAACAGCAACTTAAAAAACTAAATACTCATATTTTTCCATTCTTCTTTAAGCATGGCATATAAATACAGGTCGATGAATTTTTGCCGCTGTAGGTATTCAATTCATTCGTTAGTCCTCTGCCGCATTAGTGTATGCCCCCGTCTGTCCCGATAGCTATCGGGATTAACCAACGGGAACCATACTCCCAACTGCTATTAAGAAACTGACTGCTGTTATCAGGAAATCCCTGTTACTCTGTAGAAACTTCCTGAAGCTCGTTGTTAGCGGCTATTTGTAATTGCAGTTCGCAACCATAAAGAATCAAAGAAAACAGTCTAAATTTCTTAACTTTGCGAACAGTGTGATTGACCTTCAATCAATCACAAAAAACAGATTATGGCAACACTAACACGATACAACGACTTTAAAAGTTTAAAACATAGTGCTATTCCAAAAGCGAAGAAAGCAAGCAATGTTAATACACAACAGTTACAGGAAATAGAGAATTTTTTAACATTGTTAAAGAAGAAAAAGCTTAAAAGCAAATAATACTGAAATTGGTGGAGAAAAGTTTAACCGATCATATTCTGGATGTTTGCAAAGTCCTAAATAAAAATACAGTTCAGTATTTAATTGTTGGTGGTACTGCTGTGGCTTTTCATGGATATTTTAGATGGTCGCATAATTCCTCAGGAGAACTCACTGACAAATTCGATCTTGATATTTGGTATAATCCCACATATGACAACTACTTTAAACTTTTAAATACGCTTGAAGAACTTGGTCAGGATATAACTGAATTCCGTGAAGAGCAATCACCAAATCCCTTAAAATCCTATTTCAAATTCGATTTAGAAAAATTTACATTGGATTTTCTACCTAAGTTAAAAGGATTATCGAAATTTAGATCGTCATTTGATAAGAAAGAGATTATAAACCTTAAAGGTATAGATATTCCATTTATAGCGTTCGATGATTTGCTTAAGGATAAAGCGACAAATTCACGTCCTAAAGATTTGAGCGATATAAATCAACTAAAAGCGAAAAGAAAAAGTGGTAGTTCATAAACAGCCGCTAACATTGGGTCTTGCTGCTATTTTTCTTGCCGGCATGCTTAAATCAAAAGCAGGAACAGCAACATAAAAAACTAAACACTTATTTTATTCCATTCTTCTTTAAGCATGGCATAGAGGTACAGGTCGATGAATTTTCCGTTCAGCCATTCGGCCTGCCGTAAAATCCCTTCGGGTTTAAACTGCAGCTTTTCAGCAATGGCTCTGCTTTTATCATTTCCCAGGCCACATTTAATTTCTATGCGGTTTAAATCAAGCGCAGTAAATCCATGATTGATCATTGCCGTACAGCATTTGGTCATAATACCCCTGCCCTGCAAACCATTGGCAAGCCAATAACCAATTTCACCAATTTTATTTTGTGCGTTAATATGGTGCATACCAATACGGCCAACAATATTTTTATCAATGATGATGGCATAGCCAAAATCTGTTTGGGCAGCAGCACGTTTTTTTGTAACAATAATATAATGTGTAAAATGGGCAACCGTTTGCATACCATCCACCCAGGGCAACCATTCTCTTAAATAAGCACGGTTGGCATTTACCAGGTTGTATAATGACTCTGCGTGAATCTGTTCTAAAAATTCCAGGCTGAAGGTATCATCAACAGGTATTATCATTGGTAAAAAAATTTAATTCCTGAATTTTCGGTAACATACCACTTATCTGAAAATTAATCCAATCCCAACCCCCAGTCAATTCCTTTTTGTGTGGCAGGCACACCGGTAGTTAACCATTTGGCAGGTTTTTCGCCTTTCAGTTTCCAGTCGAAGAATTGTTGTTCTCGTATCTGAATATCCTTACGGTTTTTTCTCTCCAGTAAATTATGTGCTTCGTTATTATATTGCAGCAACCACACCGGTTTTCCCAAACGCCTTAAAGCGGTAAACATTTCAATGCCCTGGTACCAGGGTACTGCTCCGTCGGCATCGTTACTCATAATAACAACCGGTGTACTAACTTTTGGCAAATAAAATAACGGTGAGTTTTCGATATAAAGTTGCTGCTTCTCCCAAAGTGTGGCGCCAATACGGCTCTGTGTTTTTTCGTATTGAAACTGCCTGTTGATGCCACTTTCCCAACGAATGCCACCGTAGGCACTGGTCATGTTTACAACCGGTGCACCAGCCCATGCTGCTGCAAATAATTTTGTACGGGTAATGAGATAAGCTACCTGGTAACCGCCCCAGCTTTGTCCCTGAATGCCAATTTTAGTGCTGTCAACAAATCCCAGTTTTATCAATGCCCTGGTGCCGCTTACAATATAATTATACGCATCTTCGCCGGGGTGGCCGGTGGTATAACTGATGTCGGGGGCAAATACAATATATCCCCGGCTTACAAAAAAAGAAATGTTGAGGCGGCTGGGTGTTGGTGCAGGTGCATTGTAACTATACAACCCATCAGATAATTTCTCGTAAAAATAACTGATCATCGGATATTTTTTTTTCGGGTCAAAATTTTCGGGTTTGTACACAATACCTTCACTTTCCTTTCCGGTATAAGTTTTCCACCTGAATAATTCAGCAGTACCCCAATTGTATTCTACCTGTTGCGGATTGATATTGGATAGCTGTGCAGGATCGCCTTCTATAATATTTCCATAATACAGGTTTGGCGATAAGCCATAACTTTCCATGGTAAAAATATAATTGATGCTGTTTTTTGATTTAACAATATTGCCATAACCAACAGGATTAATTTTATTCAGTTTACCATCAGCACTAAACTGCGATTTAAAAAGTTCATCGCATTGAAAGCAGGATGCAATCAATGCCGATCCTTTTTGCAATTTGTCAAAAAAGCGGTAAAGCCGGTCTTGTTTTGTTGTGAGAAACCTTTCCTCCCTGTTTGTTTGTATATACCTGACCACATAATTATGCTTTCGCCCAATCTGGTCAAATAATGTTAGCGGAACTATGGTGGCAGATGGATCAACCTTCCAGATATCGTATTTATCATAAACATACATTATGCTATCACCTTCAAGCCAACCCATCACCCCATAAGGGCCTGCATAATCAGGCACATCATTTTCCTCATTATACAATGGCACTTTAATTTTATCGGTTACATTTTTAACGGCAGCAGTTATTACATCGTAAGTAAAATAGTTTTTAGCAACGGGATCATACCAGTACACATATCTGCCGCCGGGTGATGCACTAAAATTTGCCAGTGCATTAGCCAAAACCAGTTTACGTTTACCATCCACAGTACTGATGCTGTATGCCGTAGTTTTTGTTCTGCCGGTCCACTGTCCTTCTACCCGGTTGCCTTTGTTGTTAAGGGCAAGCACCCAGTCTGTATTTCCTTCATCAACCAGAATTATTCTGTCGGCATCTTCATCGCCTAACTGCACCATCCTGTCATCGCCGGGTTTCATCACAGCCAGGTAACTGCGTTTTAATTCTGCATCCAGTTGTCTTAACTGTTGTGGTTGTAAATAATCATCGTTGTAATGCCAAAC
>JANOVD010000470.1:0-4416 GCA_031417255.1 Chitinophagaceae bacterium | reverse complement strand
CAGATAGAATAACAATTGACCCGGATATATGCCATGGCAAACCTGTTATACGTGGTTTGCGTTATCCTGTAGAAACAATGCTTGAACTGCTTTCCTCGGGCATGACAATAGAGGAATTGCTTACAGATTATCCTGACCTTGAAAAAGAAGATTTTTTAGCCTGCATTGAATATGCTGCAAAGCTTACCCAAGTAAAGAGTATTTACCGGATAGCCTCATGAAATTTATTATAGATGCACAGCTCCCAAAATCACTTTCAGATTTTCTGAACACATCTGGTTTTAACTCATTGCATACATTAGAATTGCCGGAAATGAACCGGATATGAGATAATGCAATTACAGCAAAAGCAGATATTGAAGACAGAATTGTAATAACTAAAGATGCTGATTTTTTAGATAGTTATCTTTTATTGAGAAAACCTTCCAAACTTCTTCTGGTAAAAACCGGTAACATTCCTAACAGCGATTTATTTAAATTATTTCAGGATAATTTAGCTATACTTCAATCTGCATTTATACAATGCAGCTTTGTTGAAATGACGAGAATAGAAATAATAACTCATAAATAAAATTGCTTCCCATCCGCCAGCCTGCCATCATCCCCATGAGCCTCCGCAGCCATAAGCAGTAAAACCATTGTTAGTGGAAAGGATACGCCAACAAGGGTGGAGAAGGAGAAGTAATCAGGGATTGCAACACAAGATCTTTATACAACATACAAAATTCTGTGAAAGGCTTTGGTAAGAAAAAATTTTTGTACTGGTTAAGCTGAAATTAAATAACTATTATTTTCTGCGAACTTTTTTTCCCTTCATGTAATACCTGCAGCATGTAAATGCCTGCGGCCAGGTTACCCAGGTTAATTGGTATCTTATTGTTTGAGGATGCAAAATTATAATCCTTTGTAAAAACGGTCTGGCCAAAATTGTTAAATACTTTTATAGTTAGTTTACCGCTAAATTTTGTTTCTAAAATAAAGTTTCCATTGTTTGGGTTAGGATAAGTATTAATACTTTTTTCATCAGGCAGATCAGGATCTTTTATAAAACAATTTTTTACCTCGTCACCAAAAATAGCAATCCCGTATACATTCACACCCTGGTTAGCACTTGTCATAAAAGAGTCCAGCAACTGGCCGCTGGCAATATCATACTTATGCATAGGCCCGTAAAAAGCCAGTCCGCCAACCCAAAAACTTTTTTCATCGGGTGTAACCGCCAATCCAAAATACGAATTAGTATTTGTTGGCCCATAGGTTTTAATTACTGTTCCGGAAGTATTCAGTCTTTTTACCGAGTGATCGGCAGTTACCACCAGCATCGTGCTGTCACGCAGCAACCGCATGGCAAACAACCACGAAACAGAACCGGTGAGATTTGCATAATCCGGGAGTTGCTGTCGGGTAACTACATTATAGCGTTTTACCCTTTCTCTTAAGTTGGTGTAATAAATGATGCTATCGTTGCAATCCATCTCAACCCATTCGGGACCCCAAACATAATTATCAGATGATACTGGATAATGATCCAGTATTGCTGTTCCGGCAGCATTAATTTTTACTATTTCATCAGCATTGTCATTCCAAAGGCCACCGATATAGGCATTACCGGGTTTATCGAATGTTATGGATGTAGGTGTTTTCTGATACATCGAAATATTGATTGTACTGCCCACAGTACCATCGGTATTTATTATCCGTATCCCATTGGTGCTGCCGGGTGGCAGGTTTGAATTGGTGACCCAAAGCTTACCGGTCAGCGGGTGTATCCTCAATCCTGTTCCATTGCCGTTCCCACCTGCATCACCTGTATTAATAGTCTTTATCAATACCTTATTGGAATCACGCCATTGAATAATGCCACCGCCCAATCCTAAAAAAATATCGCCGGTTTCAAAATGAGTATGCTGTGCCTGCACAGAAAAGCAGAAAAAAAATGTTGAAAAAAACAGGAAAAAAGTTTGTAAAGTTTTCTTCATTTTTTGAAATTAAATATAAAAAAACGAAAAGAAGAATATATTCTATTGTTAGCGGTTCTTTTGTACTTTAGTTTTTCATTCGGGCTTTCGTCGCCAGGGCTAAAAAGCAAAATTACTAACAGTCGAATCCTGATGGGATAAGATAATTAATCAGACTGTAAATACAATGATTTTAGCACAAAAAAAGATCTTACTAATTGACAGTTTAGGAGCATTGCTTTCAGTTTTTATTTTAGGTATAGTTTTAGTAAGATTTGAAAGCACATTTGGAATGCCACGAAAAGTATTATATTTTCTCTCAATAACTGCTGGCATACTGGCTACCTACTCTTTTATATGCTACTTATTAATTAAAAAAAACCGGAAACCTTATTTAAAGATTATTGCTTGTGCAAACTTAATATATTGTTGTGTTACTGCAGGTTTAACAATTTACTTCAATAGTGTACTAACTAATTGGGGTTTTACATATTTTTTATGCGAAGTTGCTGTACTAATAACGCTTGCAATTATTGAACTAAAATCAGCTTATAAATTTGTTGACAATAATGCCTGACCATAAATATCCGCTATGGTATAAAAAACTTTCGTTTTTTGTATTGTTACTCTTGCAACAATTAAAATGCGCAAGTTTGGTTCTTTCGTATTTAATATTGATTTTTATATAAGGGCGTGTAAATAAAAAATTTAAACGCTCATAATTTTCTCTGGTAAAAACCTTTCGTATATTTATGAGTGGCAATGCTGTTCGACACAGTCTAATATGGCAAAATTTATTTTTATAATTCTAACCTCTTTCAGTTTGACACTTTCTTATGGACAGTTCAAACCAAAAGGAACTTTCGTTGGGGTCTTACCTATGAAGACTTATAGCGACTCTGCCAAACCACTTTATAAATGGTATCATCTTTCAGAGTTGACATTTAAAAGTGACAGCGTTTATTTAGAACAATCACCAATTGCCATTTACAAAAAGGACACAGTATTTTCTGCATCAGACGGTGGCTTTTATTATTATGCTGGGACTATTAAAAATTATAAAGGACAAACATTTGCCGACTTGACACTTATTTCCAGATTTTCCAATGCACAAGGTGGTGTAATATTCATTGGCAAAGATGATAATGGCAAAGTAGTTGGCATCAGCGAGTGTAAGCTCCCCCCTTTTAGTACAGTTCAAAAGTAGAAAAATAGTTTCATTATTTAATTGTTTGGTAGTTCCTGCTGTTGGGCGTAGTGGAGCGAAGGCGTAGCCGAAGCGTAACGGAGCCCAACAGCAGGAATGTTTTTTTGTGCATACTTTGCTCTATACATTTTTGGAGATAACCCACCCAGTGCGTCATGGGGTCTCAGGCAATTATAATCATCCACCCATGTTTGTGTAACCTCTCTCACTTCATCAATATTATCAAACAGATAGGCATCTAAAATGCCTCCCCTGTATGTTTTATTAAATCGTTCTATGTAAGCGTTTTGAGTAGGTTTACCAGGTTGTATGTATTTAAACTCAATCTCATTGGCTATACTCCATGCCTGCGCAAGTTTTGCTACAAACTCAGGGCCGTTATCCATACGTATTTTTTGTGGCTTGCCATAACGGTTGATTAAATGTTTAAGCACCCATATTACCCGGCTGCTTTTTAATGAATAATCTGTTTCAATAAACAATACTTCACGGTTATAATCATCTATCACATTAAAGGTTCGGAACTTGGTTCCATTACTAAGTGCATCACTCATAAAATCTATGCTCCAGGTTTGTGTAAAACAGGCAGGTATTGCTAATGGCTCTTTTACTCTTGCCGGCAATCGTTTCTTTATTTTACGGCGTAGTGGTAATCCCATCTGCTTATAAACTCTGTGTAATTTTTTATGATTAACAATGGTGCCGCTATTTCTAATGCGGCCATAACATTTCCAAAAACCTTCTACAGGGTTTTGTTTAGCAAGTTCTTCCAGACGCTGCATTATGTAGCCATCGTTTTTAATAGATTGATACTGCAGGCTGCTCCTGCTCAGTTTTATTAATCGACACGCCTTGCTGATGTCTTTTGGCCGTTCTAAACGCACTGCTTCAACAATGCATCTTTTATCGCAAGGCTTTAAAACTTTTTTTCAATAATCCATTTAGCGGTGTCAAGCTCCATGGCCAGGTTGGCGTACATCCGTTTCAACCGGGTGTTTTCTTCTTCTAATTCTTTTATTCTTTTTAACTCGGTGGCTTCCATTCCACCATAGCGTTGCCGCCACTTGTACAACGATGCTTTGCTTACCCCATGCTCCCGGGTAATTTCTTCGGCTGTTTTGCCATTATCAAATTCTTTGAGGATCCCTGCAATTTGAGCAGGACTGAATGTGCTTCTTTTCATCTTTGACGTTTTTTAAAGTTACAAAATGTGTCTACTTTTAAAACGTACTATTTTTGGGGGAGCTTACA
>JANOVD010000469.1:0-1604 GCA_031417255.1 Chitinophagaceae bacterium | reverse complement strand
CCTCAAAAAGTGCTGTTGTATTGATGAGTAATGGGTCTAAAGGTGCTAGTCTTGCCCTGGTACGGATTTGATTAATAAGTGCTATAGAAGTAGCTGAATTTCCTTGAGCTTCGGCCAACATCAATATCACATCAGCATACCTTAGAACGATCCAGTCGTTCTCTGCATCGTTTGCAATGGCCGGGTTTGAAATAAGTTTTGCAGGGTATAAAACGCCCCCGGTATATGTTGCAATGCTTATTGTTTTTCTTGGATCACCCACAGCTAAAGTTGCAGTAGTAGATGTAACTGTAGCAGGCAAAGAGAGCGTTAATGTAGTTCCGCTAATTGCAGCAACTGTAGTGCCTGCAGCTACTTGTGTGCCGGTAACAAACATCCCCGGAAGTATACCTGCATTAGCAGCGGCTAACACCACTCTTGTTGAATCCTTTTTTACAGAAACCCCTGTTAAATTAATGGAGAAATAGGTATTGTTTAATTCTTGGGAAGGAGTCATATATCCCTTTCCATCACCATTCGCAATTGCTGCACCACTATTTGTCGGGGCAAATAAATTTGGCAAAGTAGAACCCAACCCTATTCCGCCAGCTTTAAAGCGAACAGCAAAAAGAATTTCGGAATTCATTTCGTTGGTAATAGAAAAAACATTGGCATAAGATGATTGTAAAGCATAGCCACTATTAGCTATTACATCCTGTAATAAAGGAATCGCTTCCGCTTTGCGGTTTAATGTTAAATAAACCTTTGCCAATAGTGCCTTTGCAGCCCAACTGTTTGCCCTGCCTAAGTCTGCCGAAGGGATGGATCCGGATTTAGTAACACTACCCAGGCTTGCAGTATTTTTTAAATCGGCGATGATGAGTTTATAGATTTCATCCGTCGTAGTTCTGTTTAAAACTTTTGCATCTTCAGGGCTAATGGGTTCATGCACTAAAAACACACCACCATATAAGCGAACCAAATTAAAATAGTGGTAGGCTCTTATAAATGTTGCCTCTGCTGCAAGTCGTTTCTTATCAGCATCAGAAACAGGAATGGAAATCGGATCATAGGCATGTGTGCCAGCCGACTCTGAATAATTAACGCCCAGACTATTCAATACAAAATTTGTGTTCCGGATATTGTAATAGGTATTAAGCCAATAAGTATAAAGCCCCTGATGAGATGTAGACGGGAAAAACATATCCAGGTCACTCAAATCCCTGTTGACTGTTGAGTTGCTGGATCTGGATCCTTGTATTACATTATCGCTGCGTAATTCAGTTAATGTCCATTCATCGGCCAAGAGCCTTTGCATGCCGTTGTAAGAGCCTGTAAGCGCCGTGCTAATTTCACTCGCATCAGAATAATAAGTACCTGAGTTAATGTTCGATTGTGGCGTTAGATCTATCATTTTTTTGCAGCCAACAAAGGAAACTGCGGAAACCAACGCTATATATTTTATGAATTTCATAATAGTAAGTTTGTAGGATTAAAAGTTTATGTCAATACCGAAAATGAAGGTCTTTTGAATAGGAAAGCTTCCTCTTTGGTATCCATCAATTAATGCAGAATTGTACGGACCAAGACTAAACCTGCCTTCGGGATTGAGGGCACTGAAATCG
>JANOVD010000468.1:0-6775 GCA_031417255.1 Chitinophagaceae bacterium | reverse complement strand
GGCTAAATAAATTAACTCCGCCAACAGGTAATATTATTATCCCTTTACTTAAGATGCTGTAAGTATTCTTTATGTAACAATATATCCAGGCATTTCTACATAGGCTTTATCAGTTCTATTGTTTCATGAAGGACGTTGAATTCTTTTGTTTAATATTCAGCCATTCTGTCTGATCCGGAAAATACTCTCCGCAATGTTAAAATAATTTGAGGTTGAATTTCACAGCCGTTTTTAATTCTCTTTTTATAAATAATTATAAAGCAAGGCATTTATTCCTGATAAAATTATGCAGGTATAGATTATTTAACAATATATAAAATTATATATTATAATTTACAAGGTAAATTTTTTAATCAGTTTTAATTCAACATTTTGTACAATATAACTTTAACAGTAGTGAAATTTTATGGCATTTGATTAATTTAGCATCATTGATTTAAATTTTACGATATTTTAATTTGTATTATTTTACAATATAAAGCACATAAAATATTATTTACCATTGCTTTATACAATTTTATATAAACCCATAATTATTAGTTATATTTTTATACCAAATTTTAATGATTTCCATTAATATATCTAATTTATTTAGCTCGAAAAGTAGCCCGATTTACATACCAATTCTTGTAGTGTAAAAATCTTCCCTTAAATTACACACTGAATAAATCAAGCATGAAAATTAAGCCCCTCTTCTACCCCGCAGCTTTTATAATTTTAATTTTAGTGGCGACATCATGTCAGTCGCCTAAGGAATTGGTATACCGGGATTTTAAAAATCTTAAGGTTGAAAAAATAGGTTTTGCTGCTACTACCCTCAAATTGGATCTCATTTATTACAACCCAAACAATTTTGGCCTGCAGCTTAAATACACCGATCTGGACATTTATGTAGATAATAATTATCTTGGCCACAGTTCACAGGATTACCAGATATCAATACCCAGGCTAGCAGAATTTACCATGCCCCTGGCAATTGAAGTAGATATGAAAAACCTTTTGATAAATGTATTACCAACATTATTGGGCAAAGAAGTGATGGTAAAAGTTACCGGTACGGTAAAACTGGGAAAGGCGAATGTGTACAAAATCTTTCCGGTAAGCTATGAAGGATTACAACGTTTTTCTTCTTTTTAAGATGGATTCAGCGCTATTTAAAAGCCTGGTACGGCTGTTTTTTGAGTGAATCTGAAATTAAAATGGAGATTATTGCTGTATAGCAGGCTCAGCACTAACAGGTTTCACTACTACTTTATGCAATTTACATCCTTTGGGCAGCCTTTTAAATGCAGATTCTTCGGCTTCAATATCATCAGCATTGTAACCCAGGTTGGCAATGGCCACTTTAATGTTTTCGAGTGTGGTACGGTCGTTTATCCAGGTAACTGTAGTAGTTTTTTGCTTAATATTCACTTTTACAGAAGTTACGCCTTCAGTATGGCTGATAAAGAATTCTACTTTGTCTTTACATACATCGCATAGTACAGTTGGTGTTTTAATAACTGCCTTTCCGGTTGCTTTTTGAGTTTGCTGATATTGAGCAACACTTACTGCGGTAAAACAAAAAACAGCCAGTATGCTGAGTGAAAATGCTTTCATGGTTGAGAGATTTTTTTTAAATGATAGTAAAGTTATTAAATACTTTTCCAATTGGCAGGGATCGGCCTTTCAATTTAACAAGGTATTTTAAAGTGTCTGGCTACTACAGGCTTTTTTCAGGTTTAAAATTCTTTAGTATTACAGCGCCTCAAAATGTAAATTCTTTTCTTAGTGGCCTGACACTTGGAGACTTTTAAGGTGTCTGGCCACTACAGGCTTTTTTCAGGTTTAAAATTATTTAGTATTACAGCGCCTCAAAATGTAAATTCTTTTCTTAGTGGCCTGACACCTGGAGACTTTTAAGGTGTCTGGCCACTACAGTCTTTTTTCAGGTTTAAATTTCTTTAATTGTTATAGTGCCGCAAAAATGTAAAATCTTTTGTTAGTGGCCTGACACCTGGAAACTTTTAAGGTGTCTGGCCAATACAGGCTTTTTTCAGGTTTAAAATTATTTAGTATTACAGCGCCTCAAAATGTAAATTCTTTTCTTAGTGGCCTGACACCTGGAAACTTTTAAGGTGTCTGGCCACTACAGGCTTTTTTCAGGTTTAAAATTCTTTAATTGATATAGTGCCGCAAAAATGTAAAATCTTTTCTTAGTGGCCTGACACCTATCCTTTCCAATTGGCGGGGTTGGCCCGCCAATTTAACAAGGTATTTTGTTCTGATGCAGCAACAATGCCTTTTTCTATAGCCAAACTGATCAGTGTTTGATAATTGGTTAATGAACTGCAGGGAATATTTGCAGCTTTAAATGCATTTTCTGCAATTTGAAAACCATAAGTAAAAATAGATACCATACCAATCACTTCGGCACCGGCAGCTTTAAGTACCTCACAAACCTGTAAACTGCTTTTTCCGGTTGATATAAGATCTTCAATAACTAATACTTTCTGGTCTTTTTCCAGCGACCCTTCAATCTGGTTGCTTAAGCCATGTTCTTTAGGTTTTGGCCTCACATAAATATAGGGCAGCTTTAACTGATCGGCTGCCATAGCGCCCCACGCAATGCCCGCAGTTGCAACACCGGCAATTACTTCAGCCTGTTGAAATTTTTCGAAAATTACACTGCACATTTCGCTTTTAATAAAATCCCGGATATACGGATATGACAAAACCTTGCGGTTATCGCAGTATATTGGGCTTTTCCAGCCGCTTGCCCAGGTAAAGGGTTGTTGCGGGCTAAGTTTAATTGCATTAATTTGTAACAGTTTTTCAGCTACGGCTTTTTCGTTAGTCATGCCACGAAGGTAATTAGGAATTAGGAATTGAGAATTAGGAATTAGGGCAGGCGATTAACTATTAACAAATAACCATTAACGTTTTTATGTACATCAACATTTATTTTGGCGATAAGCCGGTTATTCTTTGTAATGAAATTGATAAAGAACTGAATGAAATGCTGCACCACCCCGATGCTGTTTTTGTTGACGAAATTTCGCCCAGGGCGATAAAATCAATGCTGCATGAAATTAAAAAAGATGAATTTCATGCCGGTGTGATCTGGCATACCGACCTGGATAAATTAAAAGAAACCTTCTTTAAAAATTTTAAAATAATTGAAGCGGCAGGAGGTATTGTACAAAATGAAAAAAAAGAAATTCTTTTTATTAACCGGCTTGGAAAATGGGACCTACCAAAAGGCAAGATTGAAAAGGGAGAAAAGGAAGAAGTAAGTGCTATGAGAGAAGTTATGGAAGAAACAGGAGTTAAAAATCTTCATCTAAAAAAGAAAGTGGGCGAAACCTACCATGTGTACAATGAATTTGGTAAACATTTTTTAAAAATATCGCACTGGTATTATATGACCTGTTCATCAAAACAGGAACTGGTACCGCAAACTGAAGAAAATATCACCGAAATAAAATGGGTGAAGACCATGGATATTAAAGAGCCGATGAAAGATACCTATCCTTCTATAAAAAATATATTGGGGAGGTTTTTTGATGAGCCGTGACCTCACTCCCTCCCGATAGCAATCGGGACTCTCCACCAGGTGGAGAGGGGTGTTGCAGAGATGATAACGGAGTTGGCTCTTAAACGTTCGCCCCACTGGCGCAGATATGTAGCGAAGGTAAATGAGCGATTGCGTATCTGTGCCAAGGTATTGCCAAAGCACAGATACGCAGCCGCACAAAGCCATGCTGCATATCTGCGCCAATAAAAGGTTCATTCGTGACACACCAAACCGAGGCGAAGGGTGGTTGGGTTGGTGAGCGAAACCGAGGCGAAGAGGCGAAGTAAATAAATGATTAATTAATTGCGGAGGCATCACTCAAAAACGAAATGAAAAAAATGTACACAATCATTGCTTTAACTTTTGCAATTACACTTTGTAAAGCGCAAATTCCTAATCCTGCATTAATTGGTTATTGGCATAACTGGTCAGATGTTAATGCACCATACATTCAATTAGATGGTATTGACAATCGTTATAATGTGATTGAAGTAGCCTTTGCGGTTCCCACATCTTCATCAAATATGACTATGGTTTTTACTCCGGTTGTAGTATCTCAAAGTGTATTTATAACTAAAGTTCAGACATTACAAAGCCAGGGAAAAAAGGTATTGATAAGTATAGGAGGTGCTAATGCAAGCATTGACCTGACTACTACAACAAACACAAATGCTTTTGTAAATTCAATGACTACAATCATCAACACTTATGGATTTGATGGTATTGACATTGATATAGAAAATGGAAACTCCATTTTAATAACGGGAGGTACAATATCAGCACCAACAAATACTGCACAAATCAATTTAATTTCGGCCATAAAACAAATAATGGTAAACTATAGAGCCACACATACTCAAAAACTTTTACTTACCATGGCTCCCGAAACTGCTTATGTACAAGGAGGACAATCTTCTTTCGGGAATATATGGGGAGGATATTTGCCAATAATAAATGGATTAAGAGATTCAATTGATGTTTTGCAAGTTCAACTTTATAACAGTGGTTCAATGTATGGTATAGATAGAAACGTTTATACACAGGGAACTGTAGATTTTATAATAGCGATGACAGAAGCAGTAATACAGGGATTTAATACATCAGGCGGAATGTTTGCAGGATTACCTGCAAGCAAAGTAGCGGTAGGATTACCTGCTTGTGCAAGTGCAGCAGGTGGTGGTTTTGTAGATACTGCAAATGTGAAGTCTGCAATAAATTATTTGCGAGGTACTGGTCCCCGACCTGGTTCATACATACTAAATCAAATCGGGGGCTATCCAACATTGAGAGGCATGATGACATGGTCTGTTAACTGGGACGCTGTAAATACATGCGCCACTATTTACCAGTATGCTGCTAATTACCAGAATATTTTTGGAACAACTCCGGGCTGCTCTATTACGTCCGGATTGAGTACAACGCCTTCTACTAACTCTGCTGTATTATCATGGAGCAATACAGGTGCAGTATCCTATAACCTGCAATACAAACTCAACTCTGCCTCTTTGTGGATTACTATTTCATCAGCCACTAATTCTTATACACTCACAGGGCTTAACACTTGCTCTGCTTATACATTTCGGGTGCAAAGTGTTTGCAGTAGTACCTCCAGCGCATACAGCAGTGCCGCATCGTTTACAACTACAGGCTGCCCGGTTACATATTGCACATCATACGGAACAAATACTTCGAAAGAATATATTAACAAGATTACGCTCGGTACAATCAATAATACAAGTGGAAACAATAATGGTTATGGCAACTATACGGGGCTTAGCACAAATCTTACAGGCAATACAACTGTTAACATCACACTTTCTCCGGGATATATTGGCAGTTCAAGAAAGGAAGCATGGGATGTGTATATTGATTATAATCGCAACGGAAGCTTCAACGATAACGGAGAAAAGGTTGTAACAACCACCGGACAGGGTACTCTTATCAAACCGTTCACTGTGCCGGCGTCTGCAATGAATGGCAGCACTCGTATGCGTGTACAGATGAAATATAATGTGCATGCTTCTGGCCCTTGTGTTTCATATACCTACGGAGAAGTAGAAGATTATAATGTCTTTATAGGAGGTAATGTTTTTAAAATTCTTACTGATACCAGTGCTAATGAATTTAAAATACCTGCAGCAGATAACTCTTCGTTTATCAGTATTTATCCTAATCCTTTCTCTTTGCAAACAACAATTGCCTTTAATGAAGAACAAAGGAACACAACAATAATAATAGTAGATGTTAATGGCAAAGAAATCAGAAGTATTAATTTTAGTGGCAAACAACTAACAATTGAAAAAGGCGATATGAAAGCTGGTATTTATTTCGTGCAGACAATAGACCAACAGAAACGTATTTGTTACAAGAAAATAATAGTACAGTAACGCTTTAAACACCTGACACGAAAGACAAACAACTGCAACTAACCCAGGATTTATGCAATGAAGAAGAAGAAGACTGAAACTAAAAAACCAATACAAGAAAAAGATTTTGACACAGTGAAAACCTTTAGAGCCATCAAGGACAAAATATCTTTGGAAATGGCAAATATGAACTTTGAGCAAATCAAAGAATATTTGAAAACAAGTAGTGCGAAACTCTACACCAGGTAGCACAGCACACAACACGAACTGTGTAAAAAACTAAACAAATTTTTGTTCTGTTTTTATGGTTTTGTTAATGATCAGCAATTCTTTTTTTTAAAATAGCAACCGTTAACCTGCTGATACAAACCAGTTTTTTGCTGTCATCATGAATTTTTATATCCCACACATGTGTGGTTGCTCCAATGTGTAATGGCGTGCAGGTGGCTGTTACAAAGCCGCTCCTGGCGCTGCGTACATGATTGGCATTTATCTCTAAACCTACACAAATAAATTTATCGGCATCCATTACAAAATGCGAAGCAAGGCTGCCGACAGTTTCGGCCAAAGCACAACTGGCACCGCCATGTAATAATCCGTAAGGTTGTTTGGTACGATCATCTACCGGCATGCGCATTACCAGGTAATCATCTCCAAGCTCTACCCATTCCATTCCTAAAAACTGGCCCATTGTTTTTGGGCCAAGGGGATTTAAATCGGGGAGAGATAAGGATTTATTGAACCAGATTGACATAATTAATAATTGAATTGAAAACGAATTCAGAAATGAATTCGCCACGAGGCAAATTCATTTGAACACGCCAAAAGGCGTGTTCCTACTTTTTGATGGATT
>JANOVD010000467.1:0-3326 GCA_031417255.1 Chitinophagaceae bacterium | reverse complement strand
TATTATTTATGTATAAATGAAACTATACAGGAACAATTAGGATTATCGTTTATAGAAAAAAGAAAAGGGCAATTAGCTGATGGCAGTGTAATAGAATATGATGTGGTGGGGCCTGTGGAGATTAAATTTAAAAATAGAAGATGTAATGTAGATGCTATGGTTTTAAAAGGTGATAATGAACCACTACTTGGCGCTATCCCTATGGAAGATATGCCTGCCCGACCAATACTCATTCCATATGTTAAATTGCTTTAAACAGGCGGGGATGTGCTCATTCATCCTTTGCGACAAGAACTTATTGTAAACCCCGATCATCCTTATTTTGCACAAATGAAATTGAAATAATGATATATGCTGGCTTAATAAAAAAATATTAAATACTAAATGCCGTATCCACAATTTGTCCCTGCTCTTTTAGATGCACTTTGTTATAGCCTGTTGCTGTTGCTGCGCTTGGCTGGCGGCTGATAATATAGAAGTTGATATTTTTTAAATTCATTCTTAAAAAAGTTGCAGCGCCCATGTTCAGCGGCTCTTCCTGCACCCAGTACCAGATGGCTTTGCTGTATTTTTTATACAGCTCATCCAGTTGTTTTTGTGGCAATGGATGAATCTGTTCAAGCCTTATAATGGCAATATCTGTCCTGCTTTCTTTTTGCTGCCGTTCAGCCAGATCGAAATAAATTTTTCCACTGCAAAACAAAACTTTTTTAACACCCGTTGCATCATTTATTGTTGCATCATCCAAAACTTCTTTAAAACCTCCGCCTGTAAATTCATCTTTGGTACTGTAACTGCCCGGGTGCCGGAGATTTGCCTTTGGCGAAAATACAACCAATGGTTTGCGGAAAGGCCATGCCATTTGCCTGCGCAGTAAATGAAAAAAATTGGCTGCTGTTGTTACATTCGAAACTACAAAATTAAGTTCGCCGCACATTTGTAAAAAACGTTCCATACGGGCACTGCTGTGCTCGGGACCCTGACCTTCATATCCATGTGGTAATAATAATACTACGCCATTCATTCTTTGCCATTTTGTTTCGGCAGTTGTTATAAATTGGTCAACGATGGTTTGGGCACCGTTACAAAAATCGCCAAACTGTGCTTCCCAAATAACCAATGCATTTGGATTGGCCATGGCATAACCGTATTCAAAACCAAGCACAGCATACTCACTTAATAAGGAATTGTAAATGCGAAACGGCGATTGCGTTTCGGTAAAATGATTCAGCCTGTTGTATTCTTCATTTGTATTTTCATCGTACAAGGTTGAGTGGCGGTGACTGAAAGTACCACGCTTAACGTCCTGTCCGCTCATGCGTACATCTTTACCCTCAACCAATAAACTTCCATAAGCCATTAACTCGGCAGTAGCCCAGTCAATTTTATTTTCATCGCTGAACAATTTCAATTTATCATTGATGAGTTTTTCAACTTTACGCAGCGGTTTAAAATCAGCGGGCCTCCCGATAGCTTTCGGGATCATCAGGCCTTCAAACAATAATTTAAATGCATCATTGCCTATTGCTGTAACGGGCGATGTTTCAAAATCGGTTGCAGTTGCTTTACGTAAACTTTTCCAGGCCAGTTCTGGTGGTTGGTACGTGTATGGCAAAGGGTTCTGTTTAACCTCATCCAGCCTTTCCTGCAGATCTGCCAAAAACTTTTGTTCCATTTCTTTTGCCAGTGCCTGTGCATCGGGCTCCCCATTTTGCATTAAAAACTGGGTATATACTTCACGTGGGTTAGGGTGCTTATCAATTAATGCATATAACTGCGGCTGTGTAAACTTAGGCTCATCGCCTTCGTTATGTCCGTGCCTGCGGTAACAAACCATATCAATAAAAATATCGCTGTTAAATTCCTGACGGTAAAGCGTGGCAATTTCACAAGCTTTAACAACTGCCTCGGCATCATCACCATTTACATGCAATACCGGCGCCTGTACCATAGCGGCAATAGAAGTGCAATAATCTGAGCTGCGGGCATCATCAAAATCGGTTGTAAAACCAATTTGATTGTTGATGACAAAATGAATGGTGCCGCCGGTATAATATCCTTCTAGTCCGCTCATTTGCAAAACCTCGTAAACAATACCCTGGCCTGCAATAGAGGCATCACCATGAATGAGTATTGGAAGAATTTTATCATAATCGCTGTTGTATAAAATATCAGCCTTGCTTCTTGCAAAACCAATAACCAGTGGATCAACAGCTTCCAGGTGCGATGGATTAGGACTTAGTTTTAAATGAACTTTTTTACCATCAGCCGTTTCCACATCACTGCCAAAACCTAAATGATATTTTACATCGCCGCTGCCCATAGTTGTATCCGGAATACCGGAACCTTCAAACTCGCTGAATATCTGCTCATAGGTTTTGCCCATGATATTGGCCAGCACATTTAATCTTCCCCGGTGTGCCATACCAATAACCACTTCTTCAACACTATTATTGGCAGCAGTATTGATAATGGCATCCAGTGCTGCAATTGTAGACTCGCCGCCTTCGAGTGAAAAACGTTTTTGCCCGATATATTTTGTGTGCAAAAATTTTTCAAACATCACACCTTCATTCAGTTTTTGTAAAATTCTTTTTTTCTGTTGAAGCGCAACCGGTTTCAGTAAAGTTTGCTCAATGGCATTAGTCAGCCAATCCAGTTTTTCCTGGTCATTTATATAACTTACCTGTACACCTACGTGGCCGGTATAACATTTTTGTAAATGATCTAAAATGTTTTGCAATGATGCATTACCGGTTCCTGCAAATTTACCGGCTTCAAAATCTGATACAAGATCTGCATCAGATAATCCAAAATTTGAAAGCTCAAGATTGGCATGCCTGTCTTTTCTTTCCCTGATAGGATTTGTTTTGGCAACCAAATGACCTTTTTTCCGGTATGCAAGAATTAACTGGTATACCCCAAATTCCTTATCTAAATCAGTAGTGAGCGGAGTCGAAGTATCAAGCGGAGTCGAAGTATCAAGCGGAGTCGAAGTATCAAGCGGAGTCGAAGCATCAAGCGGAGTCGAAGTATCTGGCGGAGCCGAAATGCTGAGCGAAGCCGAAGCGCCATTGAGCGAACCTGTCCCGCTTGTAGCGGGAGTCGAAATGGAATTGTTTGTAATCGCAAAATCAAAGCCCTCAAAAAACTTACGCATATCAACATCAACACTGTTTGGGTCTTTTACAAAATCATTGTACAAGCCTTCTATATAACCCGGATGCGAATTGGTGATGTATTGAAAATCCTTCATAAAAAAAGTAGAAATTTGAGCTGAAATTGGCTGCAAATATCGGTTAATTAAACATTATTTGTTGTGGAAT
>JANOVD010000466.1:0-20622 GCA_031417255.1 Chitinophagaceae bacterium | reverse complement strand
TTGGTACGTTGGATAAAGGAGCAAAAAATGTAGGTACCGGCCTGGTAGGGGCACCCGAGTGTGGTGATGTAATGCGCTTGCAAATTCAGGTTGATGATGCAGGTATGATTACCGATGCAAAATTTAAAACCTTTGGTTGTGGCTCTGCTATTGCTTCTTCATCATTGGCTACCGAGTGGCTTAAAGGAAAAAGCGTAGACGATGCATTAAAGATCGATAATATGGACATCGTGGAAGAATTAAATCTTCCTCCTGTAAAAATACATTGCAGTGTTTTGGCAGAAGATGCCATCAAATCGGCCATCAACGATTACCGTCTTAAAAACGGTTTAGAAGAAATTAAGTTTGAGGAGAGTGTGGTACACTAAGAGAGTCAAAAGTTAAAACCGGGGAGATCAATTTTGATTTTTGCCTTTTTAATTTTGAATTATTATGATAGCAACAGAAAACAGCATTTTTATAAGCGACAAAGCAAAAACCAAAGTCATCAAACTGATGGAAGAAGCCGGTGTAGCCGGTGACGCTTCTCATTTTTTGAGAGTGGGTGTAGTTGGCGGTGGTTGCAGCGGATTGAGTTATAAAATGGATTTTGATAACGAGGTAAAACCCATGGACCAGGTTTTTGAAGACAAGGGCATAAAAATTGTTTGCGATCTTAAAAGTTTTTTATACCTGGTAAATACAGAGTTGGAATTTAGTGATGGATTAAATGGCAAAGGATTTTACTTTAACAATCCCAATGCCAGCCGCAGTTGTGGTTGTGGCGAAAGTTTTGCGGTTTAAAACAATGGTTTAAAATTATGTAAATGCCTCCTGTCCACGATAGCTATCGGGATCAGGAGGCATTTTTATTATAAATATTAAGAATCTTTTTTAATGGGTGGCGCTGGTGGCGCAGGAGGAGCCGGTGGTGCTGGTGGTGCTGCTAATACCGGCGGCTCCGGGGATAAAGGTGGAACTGGTGGCGGTGGAGGGGGTGCTGGCGGTGCAGGAGGAGGAGGAGGTGGCGCAATGTCATTAACTGATAATTCTGATTGCTTGGGTTGTTCAGCCTTTTTGGCTTTGTTTTTTTGGGCTATTATAGATGTTGAAACACAACATACCAATAGCAACAGCAGTAATTTTTTCATAATTATATTTTTGGGTTAGATTCAAACTCTTAAAGATTCCATAAAAAATAAAAAACCCCGCCTTTGCAGGCAGGGTATGCACTTGGTATTGGTAAACAACAAATTTTGCCAAAAGGCATTTTGAAGTAAGGAAATAGACGATTTTGTGTGTTGGCTATGTAAACAGGTAAAATTCTATTTACAAGTATATGACAGTCGGTTACAACAAAAAGCTGCATGGCCCGATTAAACCACACAAGCTATTAGTTTATATTAGCCTGTTATATAGTAAATTGCAGCAATTGTAAAAATTCATGTGGAGCATTTGTAAAAAAGAACTCAACCAGTTTTTCAGCAGCCTTACTGGGTACATTGCCATAATTCTGTTTTTATTAATAAACGGTGTATTTCTGTTTGTTTTAAACGACAGCAGCATTTTTGAATTTGGGTATGCATCACTGGAAAAATTTTTTGAACTGGCTCCCTGGGTTTTAATGTTTCTGGTTCCGGCAATAACCATGCGCTCACTATCTGAAGAGTTTAGAGCCGGCACATTTGAGATACTGAAAACAAAACCGCTTTCTTCCTGGCAAATTGTTTTGGGTAAATATTTTTCAATATTGGTAGTGCTTTTGCTGGCTATACTTCCCACAATCATATACATTATAACCATTAAGGCATTAAGTGCACAGGGGGGTATTGACAGTGGTGGAATTTTAGGAAGTTATATCGGATTGTTTTTATTGGCTGCTGTGTTTTCAGCCATAGGCCTGTGTTGCAGCGGATTAACAAATAATGCTGTTGTTGCTTTTTTGATCAGCGCATTCAGTTGCCTTATTTTATATTTTGGATTTAATGCACTGAGCAGACTTCCTTTTTTTGAAAATGGGTTTGATTATTATGTTGAAATGCTGGGTATTGATTTTCATTACCGGAGTATAAGCCGAGGAGTGTTGGACAGCCGGGACCTGATCTATTTTATCAGCCTTATTTTTATTTTCCTGTTAATTACTGTAAAAAATCTCCATAAGAAATAAATGAGCGTGTTAAAAAAAATATGGAAAAGTAAACTTTGGTTATTGATAACCATTGCGGCACTGGTTGGGGTTAATTGGCTGGCATCATTATATCATACCCGTGTTGATTTTACCAACGAAAAAAGATTTACCCTTTCAACACCAACAAAAAAGATCTTACAAAAACTGGATGATGTGGTGCAGGTTGATGTTTTTTTGAATGGCGATTTTCCCAGCGGGTTTAAAAAATTGGCCAACAGTACAAATGAATTATTAAGTGAGTTTAAAGAGATTGCTGGTAATAAATTGCAGTATAATTTTATTAGTCCTAATGAAGAAATGCCAGGGACATCGGTAAAATGGGGAGATACGCTTTCTGCTCTAGGTTTATATCCATTCAATTTAAAATCTCAATTAAAGGAGGGCGAAAAACAACAGTTGGTTTATCCTGTTGCTCTAATGAGATATAAAGAAAATGTAATTCCGATTAGATTATACAACGGCATTCCTAATATTGGGCAAAAGGAGATTAATAGTGCTGAGGCTTTATTGGAATATGAATTGGCAAACGGAATATACAAACTTACAAATGAAGATAAACCAATGCTGGCCTACTCTATAGGTAATGGCGAACCACCTCTAGGCAGCTATATTACTTATGATTTGGTTGAAAATATTTTACGTCCTGACTATAATCTCTTTACATTTAATTTAAATACACAGGCAGTTATACCGGATACTTTTAAAGTGCTGATGATTGTAAAACCAACAAAACCATTCAGCGATGAGGAAAAACTAAAAATAGATCAGTTTGTAATGCGTGGTGGAAAAGTATTATTATTTATTGATAAACTGAATGCAGAAATGGATAGTCTGCGAATAAAAAATGAAGTTATTGCATATGACAGAGATTTGGAATTGAATGATTTGTTATTTAAATATGGAGCAAGGGTTAATTCTGACCTGGTAATGGACCTCCAAAGTGATAAATTACCTTTTGATGTAAATGGTAATGGACAATTCGATTTTTTAGTTTGGAACTATTTCCCTGTTTTTGCATCAGCATCTAATCATCCAATTAATAAAAATATTGGGTTTGTTTCAGGCAAATTTGTCAACTCGATAGATACTGTAGGGGCTGAAGGGATAAAAAAAATATTTTTATTAAGTTCATCCAGAAACTCCAGAACAATCGCAACACCTGCATTAATTAGCGGAAATGAAAATGTTAATGCTCCTCAAGATGAAAAATTTAATAAAGCAAATATTCCTGTTGCTGTTTTGTTAGAAGGGAAATTTCAATCACTCTTTGCTAATCGATTGTCACAGGTTATGAATGATAGCCTGCAAAAATATGGAGCAATATTTCTTCCACAATGTCTATATGATAACAAAATAATTGTTGTTGCTGATGGAGATATTCCATTGAATTCAATACAACAAAATGAACCATTACCAATGGGTATGAATCCATTTACTTATGGCACACAATATCAATACCAATTTGCCAATAAAGATTTCCTGCAAAACTGCCTCGATTACCTCATCAATACATCCAATCTTACTGAAGCAAAAGCAAAGGATTATACCTTACGTTTGCTGGATAAGAAAAAAATGGAATCGGAAAAAACTACCTGGCAGATCATTAATATATTGGTTCCGGTAATTCTGATTTTATTATTTGCACTGCTATTTCAATTCATAAGAAAAAGAAAATATACCCTTAATTAAGATGGACAAAACAACGTTGATATATATCGTTTTTAGTGCAGTAATTGTTGTTGCATTAATTTTTGATTTGGGTTTGCTCAGTAAAAAAAACCAGGTAGTAAGTTTAAAAGCTGCTTTGGTACAAACCCTTTTCTGGGTTTTGCTCTCGGTTGCATTTTGTATTTTTATTTTGATTGAAAATGATGGAGGCAATGGCAAAGAAGATGCCTTATCTTACATATCGGCTTACTTATTGGAGTGGTCGCTCTCCATCGATAATATTTTTGTGTTCATCATCATCTTCTCCTTTTTTAAAGTACAGCCAAAGAATTATTCCAGGGTTTTATTGTTGGGTATTTTAATGGCCATTGTTTTCCGCATTATTTTTATTGCTTTGGGCAGCGAGCTGGTTGCCCGGTTCGACTGGATCATGTATATTTTTGGTGTGTTCCTTTTATACACGGGTATAAAAATGTACATCAGTAAACATGATGCTGAGTTTAACCCCGATAAAAGCTGGGCTTACCGCATCATGAAAAAATTTATGCGTATCACAAATGTTGAAGCCAAAGGCCGTTTTATCATCACACATAATCATAAAGCTTACTTTACCAACCTTTCTGTGGTAGTGATTATGCTGGGCCTCATTGATATTGTATTTGCCGTAGATTCCATTCCGGCTGTGTTCTCCATCATCCCCGATCCGGAAAAAAAATTACTGATATACTCTTCCAATATTTTTGCAGTGCTTGGTTTACGCAGCCTTTTCTTTTTATTAAGAGGTGCCGCCAGTAAATTCGATTTCCTGCAGCAGGGTATTGCTGTTGTTTTATTATTTATAGGAGCAAAAATGCTGGTTGTTGAATGGATTCATATCCCGGTTTGGATTTCACTGCTGGTAATTGTAGTTTGTATTTCAGGCTCAATTTTCTATTCAATTTATCATCAGCGCAAAGGTGTACCGGAAGACGAGATATTATAAAAATTAAATCAATCATTTTATCTTGTATAGCATTTCTCAAATAGCACCCATTATCAAGGCCAAAATACCGGCAACAAATGTTGATGGCTGTATTGAGCATATTTTACTGGATAGCCGCAAATTATTGTTTCCTTCCACATCTATATTTTTTGCATTGGAAGGACAGCGAAGAAAAGGCGGGCTGTTTGTAGAAGAGCTGTACCAAAAAGGAGTACGCTGTTTTGTAGTGGATGAAAGTTTTACTGAAACAGATTTTAAAAAATTTCCTGATGCAGCATTTCTGCAGGTAACAGATGTTATGCAGGCACTGCATTTGTTTACTGCATATCACCGCCAGCAATTTACGGCACCTGTAATTGGTATTACCGGCAGCAACGGAAAAACCATCGTAAAGGAATGGCTTTACCAGTTACTGCAAAATGACTTTAATATTGTTCGCAGTCCTAAAAGTTATAATTCGCAAATTGGGGTGCCGTTAAGTGTATGGCAAATGAATGCCGGCCACACACTTGGTATTTTTGAAGCGGGTATTTCGCAACCCGATGAAATGCAGCAACTGGCTAAGATCATTGCACCCACCATTGGTGTTTTTACCAGCATTGGCGAAGCCCACGGCGAAGGGTTTTTAAATATCCGCCAGAAAATAAATGAAAAACTGAAGCTGTTTGTAAACAGTAATGTTTTGGTTTACTGTGCCGATGACCCGGATATGAATGAAGCTGTAAATGCATTTACAAACAATGTACGTGCCGGCGATGATTTTGAACTATTGAGCTGGAGTAAAAAAGAATCGGCAACGCTGCAGATAATTGAAACCGGAATTGATAAGGGGCAAACAACAGTTTTGGTAAAATGGAAAGACAATCCTGTTGATTTCAAAATTCCTTTTACTGATGTAGCTTCTGTTGAAAATGCTATAACCTGCTGTTGCGTTTTACTGTATCTGGGTATTGATTTAAATACAATTTCAGAACGTATGTTGCAGCTAAGGCCTGTAGAAATGCGGCTCGAACTAAAACAGGGGATCAACAACTGCTCCATCATAAACGACAGTTATAGTGCCGATATTAATTCACTTGCTATTGCACTTGATTTTTTGCAACAGCAACAACAACATGCCAAGCGCACTTTAATTTTAAGCGATATTTTGCAATCGGGTAAAAGCAGCGGAGCATTGTATGCTGATGTTGCCGCTATCCTGGAACAAAAAAACATCAACCGTTTTATAGGTATCGGTACCGAGATCACTAAACAAAAAAATGCGTTTAAAAATATTGCAGAAACGGTTTTCTTTGCTTCCACAGCCGAATTTAAACAACAGTTTCACAGCCAGCATTTTTATGATGAAACCATTTTGCTGAAAGGCGCCCGTTTTTTTGAATTTGAACAGATAAGCCATTTGCTGGAAGAAAAAATTCATCAAACGGTATTGGAAATAAACCTGAATGCCATCACTCATAATTTAAATACTTACAGGCAAATACTTAACCACGGTGTTAAATTAATGGCCATGGTAAAGGCTTTCAGCTATGGCAGCGGCAGTTTTGAAATTGCCAACCTGCTGCAGTTTAATCATGTAGATTACCTGGCTGTTGCTTATGCTGATGAAGGTGTGGAGCTTCGCAAAGCGGGCATCACTTTACCCATCATGGTCATGAATGCCGAAGAAGTTACCTATGATGTGCTGGTGCATTATAACCTGGAGCCTGAATTATTTTCATTTGGCATTTTATCATCTTTCGAAAATTATTTAAAGCAGGGTGGAATACATAATTACCCGGTGCATATAAAACTTGATACCGGAATGCGCCGCCTTGGATTTGAACAAAAAGATATTGAAGCCTTGTGCAACAGGTTGAGATCAACACCGGTTTTTAAAATACAATCGGTTTTTAGTCACCTTGCTGCCAGCGATGCTGATATGCATGATGAATTTACCAATTCACAGGCCGCTGCATTTTTACAGGGCTGCGAACAGATACAAAAAATTACCGGCTATAGCTTTATCCGCCATATTGCAAATACATCGGCCATACACCGGCACAAAGAAATGCAACTGGATATGGTGCGGCTGGGAATAGGATTGTATGGTATTGATGCAGATGCAGACATGCAACAACAGTTAAAAAATGTTACCACTTTAAAAACCACCGTATCGCAGGTTAAAACAGTAAAAGCAGGTGATAGCGTTGGTTACAACCGTAAGGGTGTTGCAACAAAAGATTCCATGATTGCTACGGTAAGAATTGGTTATGCTGATGGTTATCCCCGGTTATTGGGAAATGGAATTGGTAAAATGTGGATCAAAGGAAAAGCTGTACCGGTTATTGGTAATGTTTGTATGGATATGACTATGCTGGATATTACCGGTTTGGATGTTAATGAAGGAGATACAGTAATAGTTTTTGGTGCAGAATTACCGGTAAGCGAATTGTCGGTTTTGGCGCAAAGCATTCCTTACGAAATTTTAACAGGTATATCGCAAAGGGTTAAAAGGGTTTATTTTGAAGAATGATAGTGAGTGGTGAGTGGTGAGTAGTGAATGGTGAGGAGTGAGGAGCAATCGGCAATCGGCAATCGGCAATCGGCAATCGGCAATCGGCAATCGGCAATAAAAATAGGGGTTTATAAAGTTAGCAATCACCTAACACAAAACCCCTAACTCATAACCCCAAACCCATAACCCCAAACTCTCCTATCTTTGCCAACTAATATGAAAGCAAGACACGTAACATTCATCATCTTATTAATTATTATTGCCGACCAGGCTCTTAAACTGTGGATTAAAACACATTATACTCTTGAGTATCCTGGAAATCAGCATAAAGTAATCGGTAACTGGTTCCAACTCTATTTTGTAGAAAACCCCGGCATGGCCTATGGCTGGAAGTTTGGCGGCGACTGGGGAAAAATGGCACTTACTATTTTTAGAATGGGCGCTGTAATATTTGGTACCTGGTATTTGCGTAAAATTATCAGGGAAAAACAACACAAGGGGTTTATTTTTTGTGCAGCGTTGGTTTATGCCGGCGCCCTGGGTAACCTCATCGATTCTTCTTTTTACGGATTGATATTTGATAAAGGGATGACGGTTGATCCGGCCATTAAAGATTATGTAGGTTACAGTGGACTGGCCAAATTCTCTTCAAAAGGCTATGCCTCTTTTTTACATGGCAATGTGGTTGATATGCTGCATTTTCCGGTAATAGACACAACACTGCCAACATGGGTGCCTTTTTTTGGCGGTGATAAATTCGTGTTTTTCAGCCCCATCTTCAATATTGCAGATGCTTCTATAACAACAGGCGTTATCAGCATCCTTACTTTTCAAAGGCGCTTTTTTAAGCAGCATAAAAGCAATGAAAAGCATCCTACTGTTGAAACCAATGCAGTGGTTGATGATGAATCGCAGGTTACGTAATTTGCCTATCTTTAAAGCATTAAAAATTCCCGGTTTATGAAATTTACTTATTTAACTATTGCAGTTTTAGCAGCATTTATATTTTTTTCGGGCTGTGTAAAATTAGAGGACACAAACCCGAGCGGCATATCTGTAGGTACCTTAAAAGATACATCAACTGTAAATGGTATTTTTATTGTTGACAGTGTTTTAAACAGTAATAATTATGTAGATGTGCAGGTGGAAGTTGCTGTGGGCGGAACCTTTAATATTAAAACTGATACGGTAAACGGGTATTCATTTAAAAAAACAGGAACCCTTGGCACAGGTTTAAACATAATCAGGTTATATGCCAGTGGTAAACCCATTGCCACAGGCGTTAATACATTCTATATTACTTACGGTTTAAGCATTTACAGTTTTACCATTACGGTTTATACCGGTGGTTCGGGTTTTGGAACGGCACTTTATACCCTGGGCGGTTCTCCCGGCAATTGTTCTGTATCATCAATAACCGGTAATTATATTGTTGGCCAGGCAACAACGGCAGCCAATAAAGTTGAAATGACCGTGAATGTAACCGCAGTAGGTACATATATTATAAACAGTACAGCAAATAACGGTGTTACGTTTAGTGCCAGCGGTGTATTTACAAACCCGGGCATACAAAATATTTTTTTAGCCGCCAGCGGAACCCCAACTGCTGCGGGGCTTTTTACTTACCCGGTTACCAATTCAACAACATCCTGTAGTTTCCCGGTCACTTATACAGTTACCATAACAAATGCAACCTATGCATTGAGTGGTACTCCGGGCAATTGCACCAGTGCTGCAGTACTTGGCACATATACAGCAGGCACTGTTTTAACTGCATCTAATACCACAGTAATAAATGTAAATGTAACTTCTCCGGGAATTTATACCATTGCTACACCAACAGTAAATGGCATTAGTTTTTCGGCAAGCGGTACATTTAATATTACAGGGCCGCAACAGGTTACTTTAATCGGAACAGGTACCCCTACAGCCGCAGGAGCTTTTAGTTATCTGCTAACCGGCAGTGGTAATAGCTGTAGTTTTTCTGTAACCAGCAATTAAAAATGATTTGGTCTGATAAAGAAATCTTTTATCAATTTAAAATGTTAATGATTAGGGCTAAAACGACCTTTTAAAAAAAATTACAGAACTTTACGCATAGTACCCTTTGGGTGAAATAAAAAAAATTATTAATGAACAAATTACGTCCTCTATTATTTGCAGCACTTGTATTCACCCTTTTTTCCTGCGAAAAAGAATACAGTTTGGAGAACAGCCAAAACGTTGGCAGCGATTTGATCATAGGTATTGATTGCCGCATCAGTAAGATCGTTTATACTGATACAGCAGGTACAGGCACCGGCCTGGGTTTTTTATTGGCCGATATCAACAGCCTGGATATTGTAACAAAAATCACAAAATTTGACAGTTTATCCAACACCATAGAATTTATTGTAACACCTGTTTACGTAAACGATACCATTTATATTAACCCTGATGAATATTTTGTGGTTGATATTAACAAGCGGATTATTAAATTACACGCACTGGTAGATCCTACCGATCCTTTTTCATTACAGTTTGATGTGTTTTACCAGTATAATGCAGCAGGTTACCTGGTTGCCAAAAATTATTTTTTAACCCTTGCTCCAACTGTTCTTTTTTACCAGGTAAACTATACTTATTCGGGAGGCAATCTGGTACGTATGACAGGAACCGATCAGTCAACGGGCGATTTGGTAATTGATGCCGATATAAATTACTTCAGCAACATTATACCCAAAAGGTATTTATATATTTTTCCTGATGAAAAAGCATATCCATATTTTAACCAGTTTTATAATTACGGGTTTAAAAATTACAATGCTATTAAGAAGATGACTATTAGAAATTATGACCCCGGAAATGTTGTAAGAGATTCAACAGTATCTACTTTCAGTAATTATATAATGAGCCGTGATACGTATGTGTTGAGAGTTCAAATGGCCGGCGACGATCAGCAAAGCATTCCGGCATTGGCAGGCAAGCTTACTTTTAGTTATAAGTGTAAATAGAAAGTGTCAGGCCACTACGCATAATCCTGAAATTTAAAAACTGGTAATGTCTTTTATATGCTTAAAGAGAAAAGAGATTTGCAGTGGCCAGACACGTAACATTAATGAGATTACAAAGATTAATTTATAAACAAGTTTTAAGAAAAATAAAAGAGGCTGTCTGTTGGGGCAGCCTCTTTTGTTACGTGTCTGGCCACTGTAAAAAGCTTTCTGGCTTAACATCATTTAGAATTTCAGCAGTCTTTTAAATCCTGGTTTATCTGTAGTGGCCTGACACTAAATTTTTCCAACCATATTCGCCGGTATCACCCATTCGTCAAATTCTTTTTCGGTAACATAACCCAGTTTTACGGCCATCTCTTTTAAAGTAGTTCCTTCCTTATGTGCTTTCTGTGCAATCTCTGCCGATTTGTAGTAACCGATTTTTGTGTTTAAAGAAGTTACCAGCATCAGGGAATTGTCCAGATGTTTTTTGATATTCGCTTTGATGGGTTCAATACCAACTGCACATTTATCATTAAATGAAACACAACCATCGCCAATCAGCCTTGCACTGTGTAAAAAATTATAGATCATCACCGGTTTAAAAACATTCAGTTCAAAATGGCCGTTGCTGCCACCAATACCAATGGTAACATCGTTGCCCATTACCTGTGCGGCAATCATGGTTAATGCTTCGCACTGTGTGGGGTTTACTTTGCCCGGCATGATGGAAGAGCCCGGCTCATTATCCGGAATAAAAATTTCGCCAATGCCGCTGCGTGGGCCCGATGATAACATACGGATATCATTGGCGATCTTCATTAAACTTACTGCCACAACTTTTAATGCTGCATGTGTTTCTACAATGGCATCGTGTGCTGCAAGGGCTTCAAATTTGTTTTCGGCAGTTTTAAAAGGGAGCTTGGTTAGTTTAGCAATATGCTTTGCAACATACACATCATACTTCGGAGGCGTGTTTATTCCTGTGCCAACTGCTGTACCGCCCAGTGCCAGTTCGCTTAAATGTGCCAATGTATTTTTAATGGCTTTTAATCCATGGTCGAGTTGAGAAACGTAACCGCTGAATTCCTGTCCTACTGTAAGTGGCGTTGCATCCATAAAATGTGTACGGCCAATCTTTACCACTTTTTTATATGCCTTTGCTTTTCTATCTAAAGTGTTGCGGAGTTTGGTAATGCCCGGTATGGTGGTCTCTTTTAAAATTTTATACGCCGCAATATGCATGGCTGTAGGAAAAGTATCGTTGCTGCTTTGGCTTTTATTTACATCATCATTGGGATGAAGGTATTTTTCTTTATCACCCAGTTTGCCACCATTTAAAACATGGCCACGGTAAGCGATCACTTCGTTCACATTCATATTGCTTTGGGTACCGCTGCCGGTTTGCCAAACTACCAATGGAAAATAATCATCTAATTTTCTATCCAGTATTTCTTTACAAACCCTGCCTATGAGGTCAGCTTTTTTCTTAGTTAGTACGCCAGCTTCGTTATTGGTTATTGCAGCAGCATGTTTTAAAAAGGCAAAGGCCCTGATGATTTCTTTTGGCATCTTATTGATATCCTGCGCAATTTTAAAGTTGTCAATGCTACGCTGGGTTTGTGCGCCGTAATAGGCATCAGCAGGTACTTTTACCTCACCCATGGTGTCTTTTTCAATTCTGTATTCCATATAAATAATTGATTAAAGGTTTGTGTATTATTGCAAAGTTAACAGATAAACCGGATGGTAAAAATACTAAGTAAGTTATGCAAAAAAGATATTAACAGCCGAATATTTACTACATATTTTATAAGAATAAACATACCTTTACTCTTCTTTATTTTTTAAACCAAATCTTTTTTATGAAAAAAAATATACTGCTAACCTGCGTGTTGGTAATGATTGCTGTTTCAGGGTTTTCGCAGTCAGACAAATTCTGGTCGGCAAACAAAGAAAACAAAGCAAATATTGTAACAGATAAAGCTGTTGCAAGGTTAACTTATCCAAAGGAGTTCAGGCTATTCAACCTGAATACTGAAACTTTAAGAAAAGAATTATTTTCTATCGTTGGCAGTAACTTAACCAACCGTTCCACCGTAATCACCTTGCCAAATGCTGATGGCGGTTTTGAACAGTTTGAAGTTTTTGAAGCTTCAAATTTTGAAGCTGAATTGCAGGCCCGGTTTCCGGAGATAAGGGCTTATTCGGGAAAAGGGATTACCGATAAGTATGCCACTTTAAAATTGAGTATTTCCCCACAAGGCATTCAAACCATGGTTTTCAGAACAGATAAGGAAAACGAATTTATCGAGCCTTATTCAAAAGACCATACTGTTTATTCTGTTTACAAATCTCATAGAAATAAAGGCCAGTTGCCCTGGACCTGTTCTACCGATGAGAAAAATACATTTTTTGATATTAATTCAAAAATTGAAAATACAAACAGTTTAACCGGCGGCTCAACAGGCCAGTTAAAAACCATGCGCCTGGCTCAGTCGTGCAATGGTGAGTATGCAAATTATTTTGGCGCAACCAGCGCTGCGCAGGAAAGCCTGGTTTTAGCTGCTTATAATGCCACACTTACCCGCTGTAACGGTGTGTATGAAAAAGATCTTGCATTACATCTGAACCTGATTGCAAATACCACATCAGTTATTTATTACAATCCATCCACCGATCCTTATTCCACAACTTTAAGCCAGTGGAATTTGCAATTGCAACAAACACTTACATCAGTTATTGGAAATGCAAACTATGATATTGGCCACATGTTTGGTGCATCTGGTGGTGGTGGTAATGCCGGCTGTATTGGTTGTGTTTGCGTAAATCCTGCTACAAGCAGTTCACTTGCTAAAGGTGCAGGTATCACTTCACCCAATGATGGTATACCGCAGGGTGATAATTTTGATATAGATTATGTAGCGCATGAAGTAGGCCATCAATTGGGCGCAAATCATACCTTCTCTATGTCGCTTGAAGGTACGGGTGTAAACAAAGAGGTTGGTTCGGGCATCACCATTATGGGTTATGCAGGTATAACCAACCAGGACGTGGCACCACATTCCATTGATATATTTCATCAGGCCTCCATTGCACAGATACAGGCCAACCTGGCAACAAAAACCTGCCCGGTATCTATAACCATGACAGCAAACAATGCTCCGGTTATTGCAGCAGTAAGTAATTATACAATCCCTATCAGTACGCCATTTGCATTAACCGGCTCTGCAACCGATCCGCAAAACGATCCTTTGACATATTGCTGGGAGCAAAACGATAATTCTACCGTATCCGGTACAAGCAGTGTTGCATCGCCAACAAAAGCATCCGGTCCAAACTGGTTAACATTTCCGGCTACTGTTTCCGGAACAAGAACATTTCCAAAATTATCAACCATCCTGTCGGGCTTAAATGTAACACCACCATTGCCTGGCGGCGATGCCGGTGCAAACATTGAAGCATTGAGTTCTGTTTCAAGAACATTAAACTTCAGGGTAACTGTAAGGGATAATAATCCTTATGTTGCCGGTTCAACAATCGGTCAAACAGCATTTACAGATGCGGTGGTTACAGTAAGCAATACATCTGGCCCTTTTGCAGTTACAGCACCCAATACGGCTGTAACCTGGGCTGGTGGTTCTGCTCAAAATATTACATGGAGTGTAAATAATACAACCACTGCGCCGGTTAGTTGTGCCAACGTAAAAATTTCTTTAAGTACAGATGGCGGACAAACTTTTCCATCAGTATTAACTGCCAGTACGCCTAATGATGGCTCAGAATCTTTAGTGATTCCAGTTGGCGCATCAACAACGGCAAGAATAAAAGTTGAAGCTGTTGGCAATATATTCTTTGATATAAGCAACACCAACTTTACCATTGGTGGCGCAGTTGCCTGCGGCGATGCTTCAGGATTAACAGCATCAGCAATAACCAATACTACAGCAACTGTTAGCTGGAATGCAGTAGCAAATGCAATCAGTTATGCTGTGGATTATAAATTGAATTCATCCGGTACATGGACGAGTTTTTCAACTGCTCAAACCGGCACATCAGCAAACTTAACAGGGCTTACACAAGGATCGTTGTACGACTGGAGAGTGAAAGCAACCTGCAGTTCGGGAAGCGGAAATTTTGTAACAGCACAGTTTACAACTACTGCTCCTGTTGTATGTAACGCACCTGCAGGTTTAAGTTCATCGGCAATAACTTCATCAAGTGCCACTGTAAGCTGGGGTGCTGTAAGTGGAGCAGTAAGTTATGATGTAGATTTTAAATTAGCCAGCTCCGGCACATGGATCAACTCAATTACCGGAACCACATCTACTTCAAGAAGTATCAGCGGATTAACTGCTTCATCGTTATACGACTGGAGAGTAAGGACAAATTGTTCTGCCAGTAGCAGTGCATACACACAGGCACAGTTTACAACTGCAGCTGTAAGTACCTGCCCCGGTATTTATGATGTAAGCACAAATGGCTCAGCCAGTGGTGCAGCACTAATTCCTTTTAATACCGATATTAAAGGATTGATAAACCCATCGGGCGATAACGATTATTACAGGTTTGTAATTACCACAGGGGGAACAGCAACGGTAACACTTACAACATTACCTGCCGATTACGACCTTCGTATTTACAAAAGTAACGGTACTTCTCAGGTGGCTTCTTCTTCTAATGGAGGTACAACCAGCGAAACCATTAACCAAACCTATACAGCCGGTACTTATTATGCAAGGGTATTTGGTTACCAGAATGCAAATAACGCAACCAACTGTTATACTTTAAGGGTACAGTTAGGTACTGCCAGCAGAGAAGAAGGTACGGGAGTAATAACTTTTTCTGATAAACTTTCAGTTTCGCCAAACCCGGTTGCAAAAACGGCTAATTTATCTTTTAAAACTGAGGCTAATGGTATAGCAACAATTACGGTTACCAACCAGGCAGGGGCAACTGTGCTTTCGCAATTGGTAAGTGTTGCCGCAGGCGATAACATTAAAAAATTAGATGTAAGTAAACTTGCCGGAGGAATGTATTTTGTAAAAATAAAAACCGGTGCAAAAGTAGAAGTAGCCAGGATAATTGTAGTAAAGTAAAACTTTGAACATAAAATGAAAAAGAGGCTGTCTTAAAAAGGCGGCCTCTTTTTTATTAAAAAGGATTGATACGTTATGAAAAAATTAATTCCCTTTAAAAACCGGTTTTCTTTTTTCTAAAAATGCAGTGGTTCCCTCTTTCATATCTTCAGAAATAAAGCAATCGCCAAACAAATTAATCTCTGTTGCAAAGCCGTTCCGGGTTTCATCAAAAACCGCATTAGCGGCTTTTATACATGCAGCTACAGCAAGCGGTGCTTTGCTGTTGATGATTTCTAAAATGCTTTTTGATTTGTTTAATAGTTCTTCTGCCGGTACAACATAATTTACCAGTCCAAATTGTAAAGCAGTATTAGCATCAATCATATTGGCGCTCATCAGCATTTCCATGGCACGGCCTTTACCAATTAATTGTGTTAAGCGTTGTGTGCCGCCATAACCGGGTATCAAACCTAAATTAACTTCGGGCTGGCCAAACTTTGCATTTTCGCTGCATAGCCTGAAATGACAGGCCATGGCCAGTTCGCAGCCACCACCTAATGCAAAGCCATTTACCGCAGCAACAATTGGTTTGGGTGCTTTTTCAATTTTAGTAAAAACCATGTCCTGTCCTTTTTGCGCCAGTTCTTTTCCACCGGCTGCATCAAGGGTTAAAAATTCGGTTATATCGGCACCGGCAACAAATGCCTTTGGCCCGGCACCGGTAATGATGGCCGATTTAATTTCGGAATTGTTGATCACTTCATCAATAGCTGCTGATAATTCTTCAATTACAGTTTTATTAAGTGCATTCAGTTTATCGGGTCTGTTGATGGTAATGGTAAAGATTCCGTTTTCTAAATTGGTTAAGATGGTTTGGTAGTTCATGTAATTGAATATCTAGAGTTAATGATGATTTAAGATGTTGAAATAGTATGCTTAAAATTATGCTTCTTCAATTTGTCAGCTTCATGTTTTAACAGAATATTATTTTGCTGAGCGATAGATGCTTCGTGGAGCATAACATGAAAATCAATTTTATCATAAAGCTTTTCATAGAACTTTTTTAACTCTTCAGGGTCCTTAATAATTTTAATTTCTCTTTTCATGATGTAAATTTAAAAACTCCTGTTTTCTTTTACCCAATTTTTTATATAATCTGCAATTTCGGATGTGGTTGCACCGGGTGCAAAAAGTTTGCCCACACCAATTTTATTCAACTCTGCCATATCCGCTTCCGGAATAATACCGCCGCCGGTAAGCAAAACATCATTCATCTCTTTTGCCTTCATCAAAGCAATTATTTTAGGAAAAACCGTATTGTGTGCACCGCTCAGTATGCTTACACCAATGGCATCCACATCTTCCTGTAATGCAGCATTCACAACCATTTCAGGGGTTTGACGCAGGCCGGTGTAAATTACTTCCATGCCCGCATCACGCAGTGCAGTAGCAATAACTTTGGCACCACGGTCGTGCCCATCCAATCCTACTTTGGCAACTAAAACTCTTACAGGTCTGTTCATATTTTAAAATTAACCAAATACTTTCATAGCATTCTGTATTCTTTTTATCGTTTCTTCTTTACCAATCAATTCAGCAATTTGAAATACAGCCGGGCCAAACTTACCGCCAACTAACATAATACGCAATGGCAGCAACAGTTCGCCGGGTTTAATATTTTTTTCTGTAGCCAGGTTTTTAAAGATGTTCTCAATTTCTACAAATTCCCAAATACTAATTCCATCCATCCGGTTACAAAAGTCATTAAAAAATAAAACCTTCTCTTCATTCCACTTTGGTTTAACTGCCTCTGCATCCAATACTTCCGGTGTTTTAAAAAAGAAACCGGCATGCTGTATAAAATCAGGCAATAAAGTGCAACGGTCTTTTACCAGTTCAATTACTTTGATTAATAATGAATCATCATCAATAATAATACCTTCAGCCAAAAGCAGCTCTTTAACTTTTAACCTTAAATCTTCAATGTTCAATTTCTTAATCCACTCGTGGTTGAACCATTTAGCTTTTTCATAATCGAATTTGGCACCGGCTTTATGAACCCTTTCAATCGAAAATATTTCAATCATTTCATCCATCGAAAATATTTCCTGCTCTGTTCCGTCATTCCAGCCCAGTACAGCCAACAGGTTTATAAATGCTTCCGGTAAAAATCCTTTTTCTTTAAATCCCTCGGTGAGTTCGCTGGTTTTTTGATTGGTCCAGTTCATAGCAAATACCGGGAAGCCGTATTTGGCACCATCACGCTTGCTAAGTTTTCCGCCGGGACCCATGATCAGCGGCAGATGTGCCCATTGTGGCATTTTATCCAAACCAAAAAGGTATTTCCAAAGTAGTATATGCACGGGGGCACTGCTTAACCATTCTTCACCTCTAAAAGCATGGGTTATCTGCATTAAATAATCATCTACCACAACTGCCAGGTGATAAGTGGGCATACCATCTGCTTTCAGTAAAACCTTATCATCTACAAGCGATGAATTAAAACTTACTTCATGGTGTATCAAGTCGGTAAATGAGATCGTTTCATCAACGGGCATTTTTATACGTACCACATGACGGGCTCCTTCATCTAATAATTTTTTTATTTCATCTGCAGGCAATGTGAGCGAATTTTTCATCTGCATTCTTACCTTACCATCATATTGCGGAGAAGGATTTTCTGTAGTTTTAAAAACATTCCGCATTTTTTCCAGATCTTCTGGTGTATCAAATGCATAATAGGCAAATCCATCTGCAACCAGCTGCTCCGCATATTTGCGGTAACTCTCTTTGCGCTCACTTTGCCGGTAAGGGCCAAATGAACCTCCATGTAAAGGACTTTCATCTGGTATCATACCACACCATTTCAGGCAATCAAAAATATAATCCTCGGCACCTGTTACAAAGCGGGTTTGGTCTGTATCTTCAATCCTTACAATAAAATCGCCACCATGTTTTTTGGCAAACAGGTAATTATATAAAACGGTACGTACACCGCCTAAATGTAAACCTCCCGTTGGGCTTGGGGCAAATCGAACTCTTACTTTACTCATGCTGCAAAGATAAGCTGCACGTAGTTTAAAATCTGAAGCATAAAAAAACCGTCCCGCCAAAGGCGGGACAGTTGTATATGATCTCTTACATGAAAATTATCGTAAAATAATAGTTCTTGGTGTTCTGCCATCAATTGAAAGTAAAGCTAAGTTATCACATGTACCGTCTCCAAAATCTATAGTTGCATAATGGTTTGGTCCCTGAACTTTTATTTTTCCTTTGTCAATATTTGAACAGTTAACTTTCCTTTGCAGGGCTTCCAAAATTGTACAGGTTCTGCTTATGTTGGATGAATTTGTAACCGTGTGTGTGCCAGGGTAAACAGAAAAAACATCATCCTGTGGAGTTGGAGTACCAACCCCTGCAGTTTGTGTTACACTTCTGCTACCTTCATGCAGCCAGTATCTTGCATCGGGAGCTGTTATTTTTCCGTTTGTTGTAACCCTTGTCCAGCTTCTTGTATTTGCAGTGCTGGTGTTGGTCAGGTGTATGTTCCTTCTACCTTATACATGTTAACAAAATAATTGGTAAAAGTCATGGTAGCCTGGCTGCCCGACTTTCTTACAGAATCGGTAAGTACAATATTTATTTTACCACTGCGTGTTATACCATTGTGTGTGCAGGATACGCCAAAATCAATTACAATTGTTTTAGGAAATCCGGTAGCGGGCGTGATGGTAACTGTAGCGCAGGGAATAATGTTATTTACAGGCTCCGGTGCAAAATTACCGGCAATGTTGTTGTCCTGTGCAATTTCTAAAAACACATCTTCAGCATCCTGAGACAGGTTGTTGGTTACAGCCTGATCAGCACTTATTTGAAAAGTGGTTTCAAATTCTTCTTTTACATCTGCTTTTTTGCAGGAATTAAAGCCAATGGCAACTGCAATTAAAGGAATTGCTAACAGATAGTGTTTAATTTTCATGATTTATTTTGAGTTTTGATTAGGTAAGACTAAAGCTATATAAGATGGTTTAATCAGGTTAAAAATTTAATTTGCCACATGTTTTACATTGCCAAAACGCCCAAATGGGTTAAGAAATTGTTTGCCGGTAGTATCTGGGAGATGCCTCAGACTCAAAGTGCCATTTACCTGACTTTTGATGACGGCCCTCATCCTTTGATTACCCCATTTGTGCTTAATGAATTGAACAAATACAATGCCAAAGCAACTTTCTTTTGTATTGGTAAAAATGTTGAAGAAAACCCCTCAGTGTTTAAAAGGATTTTAGAGGAAGGCCATGCCATTGGAAACCATACTTACGACCATTTAGACGGCTGGAAGACTACAAATGATGATTATCTGGCAAATGTTTTAAAAGCCAAAAAGCATATTGATTCTGATTTGTTCAGGCCTCCTTACGGCAGAATTACACGGAATCAGCAAAGGGATTTAACACAACTGGATGAGCCTTTTAAAATTATTATGTGGAGTGTATTAAGCGGCGATTTTGACGAGCGCATTACTCCTGAACACTGTTGTAAGAATGTGTTAAAAAACACCAAAAGTGGCTCTGTGGTTGTTTTTCACGATAGTGAAAAGGCAAATGAAAGAATGCGGTTTGCTTTGCCAAAGGTGCTAAAATACTTTTCAGAAAAAGGGTACCTGTTTAAAAAAATAGACCTTAATTCATAAAAAAATAATTGTAATTCCTGCTAAAAAAAATTGGGCCGGGGTAGAAACCCTGGCCCGTTTTTAATCCGTACCCTATGAAAACTGGGTTAAAAGTACATTGTTGTTGTTAGATTAGCAACAATTTTTTTAACAGTTTTTTACAGGGTTATAACGTGACGTACTCCATTAATAATAATTACTGCCAGATTATCGCACCTGCCGTCTCCATAATCTAAATAAGCTACCCGGCCATCTCTTACTAATTTTATGGTTCCCTGTACAATCCAGCGGCAGCTAAATTTCTTTATTAAAGGGTCAATAACAAGGGCTGCCCAGGTATGCCCTCCTGAATTTATGCTTCTTGCACTGCCTGTAATTTTATATATATCATCCATTGGGAAATGTGGCGTTCCATTACCGGCAATTTGTAATACATCTTTTGTGCTGTTCCATTTTACCCATCTGTTGGTATTTACATTGGTTACTTTGCCATCAATCACTACTACTTTCCAACCCTGCATATTTGAAGTGCTGGTGTTTTCGGTAATGTGTGTGCCTTCAATTTTCAGGCTGTCAACCTGGT
>JANOVD010000465.1:0-3008 GCA_031417255.1 Chitinophagaceae bacterium | reverse complement strand
AAGGCTGGCTGGCTGTTGCAAAAACAATCAGTTGGACATTATCTGCAATACTGCTTTGGTTTATGCTGATTGGGCCGTTGTTTACAAAAGCCATTCAAAAGCTTTTGCAAAAAAAGGAAAGCCGTTACAGCAATGAAGTTTTAAAAACCCTATCCTTCCTGCCGGTATTAAGAAAGTTAACTGCCATGGCCTGGCAGCAAAGTAAATTACAGCAAGGTTACAGAAGATGGTATTTTTTCTTTTCGGCGCTCATTCACGCAACACTTACTTACTCAGAGCCTGTATCACCGGAAATATCCGCCAACAAACCGCTATGAGTATTTTTATTTTCTCAAGGCCCATACACAGCGGCAAAACAACCGAATTGATTCATTGGTGCAATCAACAAAAAAACATTGCAGGTATATTGATGCCGGATATTAATGGCAGCAGAAAAATTCTTGATTTGAAAACAAAGGAAATTTTTGAAATAGAATGTACAGATGCAGTAAATACAAATGAACCGCTCACTTCTGTTGGCAGGTTTCATTTTTATACTGCCGCTTTTGAAAAAGGGAATTCGGTTTTAATACATGCATTAACCCAAAACCCTGGCTGGCTTGTAATTGATGAGGCAGGCAAGCTTGAACTGGAAGGCAAAGGATTTTATGAATCTATTATAAAAGCTGTAGAATTTTTCCAAAATGAAAAAACAGCCGGTAATTTATTAATTGCTGTTCGGGATAGTTTATGTGAAGAAGTTATTTTATTTTTTAACTTAAATAACTGTGTGGTAATTCGACGAATTGAAGAGCTTACTTAAATTTATTGCAAAAAAATCCCCGTTAAAAACGGGGAAAAGATGAAATAGCTCAATTGTTTTTACTCATGCATTACCAATATCGGCATTTTGCTGTGATACGATAATGTTTTTGTTCTGCTGCCATTTAATAATTTACCAATAAAAGAACGGTTTTTTTGAATGGCGATGATAAGGTCAATGTTTCTGCTTTCGGCAAATAAGTTAATGGCTTCGTCCACATCAAACAACCGCATAAAATAAAACTCCGGATTATAATCTGCAAACATCTGTTTCAAATCCTGTTTTTCTGTCTCGTAATTTTCGGTTAATGAAATATAATGTTCATTATCAACATTTACAATATGCAGCTGCGGTCTAAAAACATCGAGAAAATCTTTAATCGGCACAGAGGGTGTGGTATTTAAAGTACTTTTAAAATCAGAAGTAAGCATTACATTTTTAATCGGTTTAAACTCTGCATTTTCAGGGATAATTAAAACAGGGCATACTTTTCTTTCGGCCATTTTTAAAGTGTTGCTGCCAAAAAATACCTGGGCAATGGCAGATTTACCGGTGATCCCCATAATAACAAGGTCAGCTTTTTTATGACGGGCAGTTCTTTCCAATCCATCTACAAAATCAGCTTCTTCATGTACCATCACATCTATTGCAACAATATAATTTTTTAACAATTCAGTTTTTAAATGTCCGAGCATTTCTGTTGCATATGCAGCTTCATCAGGTTTTCCGTAACCATGGTATAAAATCATATTTACGCCATAATGGCCAACTAATAATTGAGCGGCATATTTTGCAGCATGAATTGATGTTTCAGAAAAATCTACAGGTACAATAACAGTATTCATAATTGATAGTTTTTGTTTAATTGCATGCAAATTTACTCAATTTAAACTTGAAATTTGTTTCTAATTGACCTTATTACAGAGAAATTTGCTGATTTACGCCCTGTTTTAAAAGCCTCTTTATTTATCTTTGCCGCCCATGGCTCAAAAAAAATTAGAACGGTTTGCTGCAATAAAAACCTTTAGCAATGTGCTGGAATATCCAGTGGATATGAAGGGAAAATGGGAGGATTTTTTTAAAAATGAGAATCCGTTGGTTCTTGAACTTGCCTGTGGAAGAGGGGAATATACAGTTGGGCTGGCAAAATTATTTCCGCAGCAGAATTTTATTGGCGTAGATGTTAAAGGCAACCGGATGTTTATTGGTGCAAAAAAATGCCTTACAGAAAATATCAGCAATGCCAGCTTTTTACGCACCCAGATCGAAAAGCTGGCTGATTATTTCTCAACAGGCGAAGTGGATGAAATATGGATCACATTCCCCGATCCACAACTCAGGGTTTCAAAGGCAAAAAAAAGATTGACACATCCGAGGTTTTTGCGGTTGTATCAGCAAATTTTAAAACCTGATGGCTTTATTCATCTTAAAACCGACTCACCGAATATATATCAATTTACAAAAAAGGTAGCTGAGCTTTATGATCTTACTATTATTGAAGATTCGGATAATGTATATGCACAGCCACAAGTAAAAGAAGCACTAAAAATAAAAACACACTACGAAAGCCTGGATATAGCGCAGAGTAAAAGAATACATTACCTGAAATTTACACTGCCTGCAACAATAAAAAATATTGATGATGAACTACAGGAAATATTAAGAGATGAAGAACAACTGGATTGAAGGTGAAGATTTTTATTACAATGAGCAGGGATTTATTGTGCTTACTGCAAAATATCACCTGGACAGGGGGCATTGCTGTGGTAACGGCTGCAAACATTGCCCGTATGAGGAAGCCCCTCCTAAATCCTCCCCCGAGGGGAGGACTTTAAAAGACTCTGAAAAATAATTGTATCTTTTCTGATATGAAAAAGAAAGTTGCTAAAAAAAATCCGGCTGGTAAAACTCCTCCCCCTCGGGGGTTCCCTGCAAAGGGAACGAACGAAGTTCATGGGAGGGGGCCCTATAGTTTTTTTGCAGATGTGTATGATGTGGTGAGACAGATACCAAAAGGCAAAGTAACTTCTTATGGCGCTGTTGCTGCTTACCTGGGCACAAAATTAAGTGCCCGTATGGTAGGCTGGGCAATGAATGCGGCCCACACTGCCAAACCTAAAGTACCGGCACAACGTGTTGTTAACCGAAACGGTATGCTTACCGGTAAACATCATTTTGCTACGCCAACAGCTATGGAAGAATTATT
>JANOVD010000464.1:0-2351 GCA_031417255.1 Chitinophagaceae bacterium | reverse complement strand
AAGGCCTCATCCTCCTCACAGAGTCCTGCGGATTATCCTTTTCCTAAAGAGAAGGACGGTGCTATATATCTTTACTCATCTTCATAACTATCACATCAACTTTTGTATCTCTACCCAGCATTTTCGAAATAGCCTCATCCCTTTTTCCCTTCTCCCAAAGAGAAGGGACGGTGCTGCGTTACTAATCCAAACTTTATAGTAGAGTAGGCAAGGGCATTTCAGCCCAAGCCGCTCACAGAACCGTGCTTGACAGTCTCCCATCACACGGCTCTTGTTATCCAATCATGTTAGTATTCCCTTTTTCCAGTGATAAAACAAATCAGGTGTGGCTTGCTGTATTGCACGATACTTATCATACATTTTGGCTTTACCGATGATTCTATATTTATTCTTTACCCAACTACGGATTAACGTATTTAAGTAATAAAACACCTGATAGGCTTCATATTTACTGTATAGTGTGTAGTAATTCATCCAACCTCTTATCTTGGGATTGAGTAGCTTTGCAAACTCTTCCAATGTCATATTAGTCCATTGGGCAATCAGTATTTTTCTTAACGCTTTCTTTATATGCGTTTTTGCCTGATTACATATTCCCGCCATGAACACCACAAACCTGTCGCCGATGTTTCGCTGGCTCTTGATGGTTCGTGGCTGGAAACTGTAACTTAGAAAAGTAAAACTTTCCTGTTCATGTTTCCCGTTGCGCTGATAGTTCTTGCAATACACAATCTTTGTCTTTTCAGGATGCAGAACAAGTGCATATTCTGCCATTCTGTTTTGCAACATTTGCAGCACCCTTTCTGCTTCTTCCTTACTTGTACAATGAATCACTATATCATCAGCATAACGTTCAAATGGATTTTGCGGATTTACTTGTTCCATCCATTTATCAAAGCCATGATGCAGATAGATGTTTGAAAGTAACGGACTGATAACACCTCCTTGCGGCGTGCCTTTTGTTCTCGCTGCAATGCTCCCATCTTCCTGCTCTACTCCTGCTTTCAACCAACGTTCGGCATACATCAACACCCACTTCTCTTGTGTATGCAGTCGTAAAAGTTGCAGCATAATGTCATGGCTGATGTTGTCGAAGAACCCTTTGATGTCCACATCTATCACCCATGAATACTTCCTGGTATTTTCCTGGCATTGCGCTAACGCATGATGGCAGCTTCTACCGGGACGGTAACCAAAGGAACTGTTGTGAAATACGGGTTCCAGATAAGGCTCCAAATAATCTTTCACTACACCTTGTGCAATGCGGTCGCTTACCGTAGGTATGCCTAATGGTCGTGTGCCGCCTTGCTTCTTGGAAATAAATACCGTTCGTACCGGCGGTGGAATATAACTACCCGATGTCATACGATTCCAGACTTTGTACAGGTTGGCTGACAAGTTCTCATCGAACATTTCAATGCTCTGCTTATCTATTCCTGCACTTCCATCTTTGGCAATAACTTTCAGATAGCTGTTATACACCATCCGTTTACTAACAGGCAATGACTTTGTCATTTCTTTTGTCATCATCCTCTTTTTGAGTTGTTTCAAAATACTGTGACTGAATAACCGAAGCCCTTCGCTCCATCTTCATTACAAAGATTTCAACACTACTATGGCTTCGTCCGACGCTTCTTGTTGCTTCTCCCAACTTCGTTGGAATTGAGTTGCAGTATGAACTGTAGAACATCTGTTGAACAGTCTCCCGATGTTTTACATCAGAATTCCCACAAAGCTTTTGGCTCATCAACAAGGAAGCCTCCCACGTTCCGCAAGCAAGCCTGTATAAAGTTGCTGCCGCCTTAATGCCGCCTGCCCTGTAACCAGTAATGAGGACACCCGTTACAGTAATGATGTTTACAGTAGATTAAACAATTTTGACAGGAAGGAGTTGTTTCGACACGTCAACAGCGGTTCATTGTTATTCAGCTCTTTTACACTCACCTGACCTCTTACGAAGCCTTTTCCTTATCGCTCACTACCATAGCTTTTGACTACAGCAGCATAAGGTGGTTTGTACAACCCGCCTCAACAGCTTGTACGATAGGCCAACTATCATCTTACTTGCAGTTTACTCCGAATCATTTCAGAGTATTCAAAGAACTATACAAACATTCTTCAATTCGTGGCACACCTACTGACATCGGGGAAAAGGAACGACTTCTTTTATTTTTTTAACACTACGAACAACCTTCGTTGTTATTATAATTTTTCTAAAATGTAGTGATCAAGTCTTAAATCTCTTGGGCTATTAAATTCGCTTCCTTCAGTTTGCAATTCAACATTGAACATAATTCCATAATCTCTAAAGTGTCCATCTGCATAAGGTGATGAACGATCATAATCTAAAC
>JANOVD010000463.1:0-2516 GCA_031417255.1 Chitinophagaceae bacterium | reverse complement strand
CTCGCCTGCTCGCGCCGGCTTGACCGGTCCTTGCTTGCGCCAATAGCCTGTCGAAAAGCGATCAACAGCCCTGGCGCCCGCGACGGCGCTTCACCCCATGAACCTGCTCGATCCCACGGCCGCGGCCGCATTGTTGGTCTCAGTCGTTCTGTTGATGTCGGCGTTCTGGCTGCGGCGACGCAGCTCCGCGCCGCGGCAAGTGCTGGCCGACGACTCGCTGGACACCGTCCAAGCCTGGCCTCCGCAAGCCGTGCGCGTGATGACGCTGGGCGAGCGGCAGGCCTACGAAATCTTGCGCCGCGCGTTGCCGGGGCATGTCGTGCTGGCCCAGGTGCCGCTGTCGCGCTTCATCAGCGTGCCGACTCGGTTTCCGTACTCCCAGTGGCTGCAACGCGCCGGCCGGCTCGGCGTCGATCTGCTGGTCTGCGATTTCAGCTCGCGTGCGGTGGCTGCCGTCGAGGTGCGCACCGCCGACGAATCCGCGCGCAGCGCCAAGCGCCACCAGCGCCTGGTCGAAGTTTTGCGTGCCGCTGGTGTGACGGTGCACGAGTGGAACGAAGACGACCTGCCGAGCGTGATGGAAGCGCGCGACCTTTTCATCCCCAAGGCGGCCGTCGCCGTCGAAGAAGCCGCCGCCGTGACCCCCGGCGGGCGCACCCTGCTGCCGGTGGCCGAGATCCAGGAATTGTTGGCCGAAGGCGACACAACCGACTACGGCCAGCTCGAGCCGGTGCCCTCGGGCTTCTTTGAAGACGAAGACCCGCGCCTGGCAAAGCGGGCCGCCTGAGGCGAACAGTCGGCGCGCCGCGGAACCTGCCGCGGCCGTAAGCGATCCATGCAAGACGCCGATGGCGTTTGTAAGGACAAGGTCCTGCCGCCGACATACCAGCACCCGCTTTCAAGCTTCCGAAGGATCGCAATGACCCGTCGTCAATGGCTCGGCCTGCTCTCGAGCCTCGGCCTGGCCGGCACCACATCTCACGTGACCCAAGCCGCCGCGCCAGCCGCAACCGGCGCAGCGCCGCGCGTCGAGCCGCTGCTGCTGACCGATGCCCAGTGGCGCCAGCGCCTGACGCCGGCGCAGTACAAGGTGTTGCGCGAAGAAGGCACCGAGCCGGCCGGCACGAGCCCGCTGAATGGCGAAAAACGCGCTGGCAGCTTCCACTGCGCCGGCTGTGACCTGCCGCTTTTCAACAGCAGCATGAAGTACGAAAGCGGCACCGGCTGGCCGAGCTTCTTCACTTCCTTGCCTGGCGCCTTGGGAACCAAGCGCGACTTCCTGTTGGTGCTGCCACGCACCGAGTACCACTGCGCGCGCTGCGGCGGGCACCACGGCCATGTCTTCAATGACGGCCCGAAGCCGAGCGGCCTGCGTTACTGCAACAACGGCGTCGCGCTGAAGTTCGTACCGGAGGTTGCCTGATGAGCGCGCCGGGCCGCCCCAAGCGCCATACCGCAGCGCGCAGCGCGGAGGTTGCCTGATGAGCACGCCGGGCCGCCCCAAGTGCGAATACTCCCGCCCGGCGGGACAGGCCGCAGGCCGAAGGGTGCACCAATGAGCGGACACGGCAAGGCGCTGCGCATGCGCTGGGTGTTGAGCGCGCTCGTCGCTATCGTGTTGGGCATCGGTGCCTTGTTGACGCAGGGCGGGGCGCGCGCCCAGGGCAACAGCACGGCCACCGCGCCAGCGCCCGCCGGCTTGGCCAAGGCGACGTTCGCGGGCGGCTGCTTCTGGTGCGTCGAATCCGATTTCGACAAGGTGCCCGGCGTCGTCAGCACGGTCTCGGGCTACATCGGCGGCAAGCTTGCCAATCCGACCTACGAGCAGGTTTCGGCCAAGCTGACCGGCCATGCCGAAGCGGTCGAGATCGTCTACGACCCGAAGCGGGTGAGCTACGAGCAGCTTGTCGAATACTTCTGGCGCACGATCGATCCGACCACCAAGGACCGGCAGTTCTGCGACAGCGGCTCGCCCTACCGCACCGCGATCTTCGCCAACGACGCGCAGCAACTTGCCGTGGCGACCGCCTCGCGCTCGAGCCTCGAGAAGAGCAAGCCGTTCAAGGAACCGGTCGTTACCGAAATCGCGCTGGCCGGCCCGTTCTACGCCGCCGAGGACTATCACCAGGACTACTACAAGAAGAACCCGGTGCGCTACAAGTACTACCGCGGCTCCTGCGGTCGCGACGCGCGCATCGCCCAGCTTTGGGGCAGCGCACCGGCGCTGCCGGGCCCCTCCAAATAGGGCACGGCGCGATGGGAGCGCGCGGCCTAAACTGGCCGCCATGAAGCGCTCGATCCTTGGGTTGGTTTTTTCTTCGGCAACGGCCCTGGCCGCTGCTACGTCTGCTGCAACCGCCACGCCAGCCGCGGCCTCGACGGTTGGCATGACGGCCGCGCGCGCCGCAGTCGCTGCGGCCTGCGAACGCGCGGTGACAGCGACGCTGCGCGAGACCCGCGGCAGCACGGCGACAGCGAGTTTCGATGCACCGCCCAGCGCGCAGCCGGGCGCAGGC
>JANOVD010000462.1:0-1548 GCA_031417255.1 Chitinophagaceae bacterium | reverse complement strand
AATAATTTCTGCAACACTGGCACAAAATAGCACATCGAAACTTTCACCATTAACCCGAAAGTATTTAAAAGAAATAAAAAATAAGATTAACGAATCGGGGCTGATTCATAATTATGTCTACAAAACCATTGGACAAAAAATATATTTAAGTGCTTTGATAAAAGTTAATAGTAGTGTTAGTGATGTTCAATTTACTACGTTGGGTGTGAAAGTAGGAACAAAGGCCGGAAATATATGGACTGCACAAATTCCTATAGAAAACATCGAATCATTTATTCATTTATCCGGAATCGATTATATTCAACTTGACGAACCGGCTATTCCTACTCTGGATTTTGCCAGATCCGATACACGTGTAGATTCTGTGCATGCCGGAATTGGATTACAAATGCCATATAACGGAGAAGGTGTAGTAGTCGGAGTAATTGATGCTGGTTTTGATTTTGGTCATCCTGCAAATTTTGATACCACAGGAACAGGATATCGGGTAAAAAAAGCATGGTTGCAAAAAAACTCATCCGGTTCGGCTCCTATGGGATATGCATACGGAACAGAGCTTACAGACTCTACGGCATTGTGGAATATTGGAAATGATATTCCGATGACTCATGGTACACACGTTAGCGGTATTTGTGCCGGATCAGGATTCGGAAGCCCGGATAATGGCCATCAATTCAGAGGCATAGCTTATAAATCTGACCTTGTTCTTGTTGGAATTACACCGGATAAAAGTCAGTGGATATCTACAGGGATCTCAGATATGATCGATGGTATTAATTATATTTATACCTATGCCGATTCCGTTAACAAACCGGCAGTGGCAAACCTAAGCTGGGGAAGTCCGCTCGGGCCACACGATGGCACTGGACTTTTTAGTCAGGCACTGGATAATTTAACGGGACCGGGAAAGATCTTTGTATGTTCTGCAGGGAATAGTGGTGATGATACCATACATGTGCAAAAAACATTTTCTCCATCGGATACATTGGTACAAACTTTTTTGGATATTTCCAATAGCCCGGAAGGTAAAAAAACCTGGGTGGATATGTGGGGAGATTCCGGAAAAACTTTTTGTGTTCAGGTTTCTTTATATAATAATGGTTTACAAACTGCATCCACAGGTTTTATTTGCATCAATGACAGCATGTATGATTTATTTTTAATCGGTGCTAATCTTGATACATTTTTTGTTTCAATTATAACATCATCGGCAGAGTTTAATACGAAGCCTCGTATTTTTCTGGATTTTTACAGCAAGTTAACATCACCGGATTTAGTTTGCATAAGTGTTAAAGGAAATGATGGCACCATCCATTTTTGGAATAGTTTTGTTTCAAACACTTCCGGCTATTATGGTGCATTCTTAAGCTACGGTTATCCTTGGGCTGTAAATGGTGATCAGGAAATTACCATTTCAGACATTGCAACTTCAAAATCTGCTATTACTGTTGGCGCTTATGCTTCTAAAACAGAATGGACAAATATCAGTGGTCAGACATATACTTATAGCAATTATGTAACACAGGGAGACAGAGTTCGATTTTCCAG
>JANOVD010000461.1:0-4056 GCA_031417255.1 Chitinophagaceae bacterium | reverse complement strand
AAAAGTCGGAAGCATAATTCCTTATAATAAATTGTTGATTTACCAGAGCTGTCCCACCTCAGGCGGAACAGCTCTTTTTATTTTTATTATTGTGCAGTTTTGTTGATTTTTGCAATGATGAAGAATATTATAATAACAATTGACGGTTGGTCATCTTGCGGAAAAAGTACATTGGCCAGGCAACTGGCCAAAGCACTTGGTTATGTATATATAGATAGTGGTGCCATGTATAGGGCCATTACCCTTTATTTTTTGCGTAACCATATTAACTGGCTTGATACGGAACAGGTAAATAGAGCTTTAAGAGATATTACAATTGCTTTTAAATTCAATGATAAAACACAGCAATCGGAAGTTTATTTAAACGGAGAAAATGTTGAATATGTAATAAGAGACCTGGTAATTGCTGAAAAAGTGAGTGAAATTGCCTCAATTAGGGAAGTGAGGGCATTTGCCGTTGCCCAGCAACAAAAAATGGGAGCAGATAAAGGAATTGTAATGGATGGACGGGATATTGGCACAACTGTTTTCCCTGATGCTGAGCTTAAAATTTTTATGACCGCAGGTATTGCAGTAAGGGTGGAGAGAAGGTATATGGAGATGTTTGAAAAGAATCCCAATATTTCAGTTGATGAGGTAAAGGCTAACCTTGAAATGCGTGACTACATAGATTCTAACCGGGAGATAAGCCCCCTCCGTAAAGCTGCCGATGCGGTAGAGCTGGATAATACTTCTTTAAGCATTGATCAGCAATTAAAAATTGCCATGCAATTGGTAAAAGAGCTGAAAAATATACACTGAGGTTACAGGTATTGTATAAAAAAATGGTAAAAAATATTTGGCGTTTTCATTTTTTTTTATAATTTCACTTTCATGAATTTTTGTAGATGAATTTCTACATTCTTCAAGTTTACCCAATTTAGCTTAAACCACATATCTTGTCCAAAAGGCTATATGCCTTGATTAAAAGCCACAACCTTTTTTATTAATATCCTGTAATTCCACCCCCTTTGGAACATGTTGTCATCTGAGTGGAGTGGTGGTGGGCTTTTGGTAATCAACTTGTCTGAATTTACTGCTGTTAAAAATAATTGTACTGCTAATTTTAACTGGAAAACTTCTACAGAAGTTATTGGAGATAAATGTGAAGTTCAGGTAAGTACAAACACTAATTCTTTGTATGCTACTGTAGGTACAGGATTAGCATCAGGAAATAGCTCAACAGCAAAATCTTATTAATACAGCTTCTATAAGTAATCAGGAGTTAATTATTACTTCAAGCTTAAGGTGATTGATAAAGACGGATCTTTTACATACAGTGATATACGTTCATAAAACTGCTCAAATGGTAAAAAAAACATTGTAATTGCTCCAAACCCGGTGATAAATATTTTCACTGTAAAGGGAATGGAAAATGGCAAAAGCACAATTGCAGTTTATGCATTAAACGGGCAGTTGGTAAAAACACAAATCATTGCACAAAACTATGGAGTGGTTAATGTTTCTTATTTAGCTCCAGGTATGTACACTGTAAAGGTAGACAGCGTAACAGGTAATACTGTTATCAGTAAATTAATAAAGTATTAGAAGATATTCGATAACCAAGCACAAGCAAAAGATGACCCCCGCCTTAACCGGGGGCTCTTTTTTTTGAGCCCAAATGCTTATTTTTTTAGGCTGTAAAGTGTTGATAAGTAGTGTTTTGCATTAATAATTAATTTTTATTTTAAAATTATTTAAAAAAAAATTAGGAAATGTGAAAACTGTTTACATATATTTGTGTCCCCTAACAACAGTAATTTTACTGTCTTTCACGTGTTTTCTCCCTTAATTTGAAAAGTTTGATTGTGCATGTATGCAAAGTCAACAGAATTTATCAAAAGCATTTGCCTGACCATAAAGGTATTTATTGCTCTTTAATGCAATTAATGCCCCAATGATTATACAGTTGTAATTGGTAAACTTTAAAATTTATCCAGTATTCTTTTATTTTTTGAAAAACCAGACGCTTAAATAATTCCTGGAAACAGGTTTTAGTAACTCTGAAAGAAAATAAAATGAATAATAATTTTACCCAAAGGGAAAATAGAAACTTTGTATCAAAGATTTCAGATTTCTTTAAAATCTTACTTGCTTTACCTGCAGATGTAACTATTGTAGGTATTCCTGCTATTGTACAAAATAGCAACTTTCCCAACCAGCGTAAATATTCTGATTCACAGATTAAAGGTTCGCATTTAAATGCTATATACAACTGGGGCTTTGCTAAACCATATTATTATGGCCAGCATATTTTTATGAATTTAAAAAGTAAATAAAACAGCATGCTGTTTTACAATAAATAAAAAATGACGGGTTACATTACCATATTTAAAAGATCAAAAGCTTATTTAAAAAATAAGCCATCGGTTGGTATACTGGTAAGCCTGTTATTTATCCTTTTTAGCCAGTATATCCATGGCCAGTCAGTGCCTCTATCCAAAAAACGTGTTCCGGTTTCAATAAAATCAAATAATTCAACTGCAGCAAACAATTATGCATCAATAGGCGATTATGTCTGGATTGATAATAATGTAAACGGAATACAGGATGCAGGTGAACCGGGTATGCCTAATGTAGAAGTGGTTTTGTACGATTCATTGCTTAACATCATTGATTCAAAATACACCGATGATGCAGGATATTATCATTTCACAAAAATTCCTGTGCCTGCAAAGGGGTCTAAAACTTTTATTGTTGGCTATAATAATATTCCCCCAAATTATGCTTTTACAAAACTTGTAAAAGATAGTTTAATGCAACTGGTAAACAGTAAACCTGATACCATACGGGGCAGGACAAAACCTTTTACCTTGCGTGCAGGTGAAGTTCGGAAAGATATTGACGGAGGTATAAAAAGTGCACCGGGGGTTGTTCTTCCTTTAATTATCAATCAGTTTAATGGTAACTATACTGATGGTTTTATCCAGTTGGGATGGAATACTTATTCTGAAGTAAACATTGATCATTTTAATATTGAACGCAGTACAGACGGAACTAACTTTCGTCAGATTAGTAAGATAAATACAATTAGTGGTGAACTTAACAGTAATTCCAACTATACCTACATGGATATAACTGCCCAGCGTGGTACTAATTATTACCGCCTGGCTTTGGTTGATATAAATGGCAATTATACATACAGCAAAGTAATCATGGTGGCGGTAGATCTAAAAGGTATCAGTGTTATGATCGTTTATCCAAATCCTTTCAGCAGAAGGGTTCAGATAAGGATAAACAGCGATAAAGCAGAAAAGGTGCTGATCAATATTATTGATAATAATGGTGTATTAATGAGTTCTCAACCTGCCGAAACTAAAGTTGGAGATAATAATATTACTATTAATAAGGTTGACGATTTACCGGCTGGTATTTATTTTATTGAAGTAGCGAGCAGGACCCGAAGCTTAAAGACCAAAGTGATGAAACTTAATTAAGGATTTTCTTCTTACCTCTATTTTTATGTAAAGCCTTACCTTGGGTAAGGTTTTTTTATGTACTAACTATTGCATAGGATAGACGACGAAATACAGGCACACGGATAACACGGGTAAAACGGATGAACACGGATTTATTTTCCACTTTGTGGAAAATTATATGAGAAAATGAAATAATAAAATCCGAATTTTCTGCGAAGCAGAAAAAATCCGTGTTCATCCATCCAATCCGTGTTATCCGTGTGCTGATGTCGCATATCCAATGAAAGTATTAGTATTATTTTAACTGCTCAAGCAATTCATCAACTGGTTTATCAACAGCAAAAATTAATTTTAATTTATTGATCACAGCTTCTACCAGTGCATCGGGGCAACTGGCGCCACTGGTCATTAATATTTTTACAGGAGTTTTTACCGGCAGAAAATTTTCAGTAATTATTTCTGTTTTATTGTGAAAATTATAATGCTGTATGGAATGATCATCAAAAATTTTATCTGCATCATTTATAAAATAAGCAGGCAGTTTGGCCTCACATAATTCTACCAGGTGCGATGTATTACTGCTGTTATAACCCCCAAC
>JANOVD010000460.1:0-2272 GCA_031417255.1 Chitinophagaceae bacterium | reverse complement strand
CTCTTGTACTTCAATCCATTATTCGACAAAAGCGTATTAATGCATAGTAACGTTTTACGCTGAGGATTTTTTAATTTTTAATTTTTAATTTTTAATTCACATGAGTGTTACAATAACAGCAGCAGATATAAATAAATTACGTCAAACAACAGGAGCCGGTATGTTAGATTGCCGCAAAGCATTAACAGAAAGCAACGGCGATTTTGAAGCAGCCATTGACTGGTTACGTAAACAGGGACAAAAAGTTGCCGCCAAGCGCAGCGACCGTGATGCCAAAGAAGGTGTGGTGATTGCACAAACAACTGCCGATAAAAAAAGCGGTATTGTACTTTGTATCAGTTGCGAAACCGATTTTGTTAGCAAAAATGCCGAGTTTGTTGCCTTTGCACAATCTATAGCCGATGCGGCTATTGCCAACAATGTAAAAACTGCCGAAGAATTAAGCAGTGTTGAGATCAACGGAGCAAAAGTTTCGGATATGATCAATGATAAGCTGGCAGCCATTGGCGAAAAGATCGCTGTATCAAAATTTGAAAGAGTAGATGCTCCTTATGTTGCATCATATATACACGGCGCATACCGTATGGGTGTTTTGGTATCTATGACTAAAGAAGCGGCTGATGCAGGAAAAGACGTTGCGATGCAGATCGCAGCCATGAATCCTTTGGCGGTTGATGAAACTTCTATCAGCCAGGAAACAAAAGACAGGGAAAAAGCAATTGCCGTTGAAATGATAAAGGCAGAAGGTAAGCCGGCAGAAATGGCCGAAAAAATTGCCGATGGTAAAATGAATAAATTTTTTAAAGACAATACTTTAATGGCCCAGGCCTTTGTAAAAGACAACAGCAAGTCTGTTGCCGATTACTTAAAGAGTGTTGATGCCGATTTAAAAGTTACTGAATTTAAGAGAGTGGCTTTAGGATAATATTTTCATAAATAATTTAACGGGAAACCTTATAATTGATTTTATAAGGTTTTTTTTATACTAAAACTGTATTTGTCATGCTGAGGCACGAAGCATCTCGATTTAATTAAAGCATTTAATATTTTGCAGAGATGCTTCGTGCCTCAGCATGACAATCATTTCGTTTTTCTACTTTCTTTTTTACCCGTAATTTTAGTTCATGGAAAAGTATCAATCTTACTTTGAAGCAAATAAGCTGTCCTGGAACAAACGTACTACCGTACATAAAGATTCTGCTTTTTATGATCTGGATTCTTTTAAAAAAGGAAAATCATCGCTCAATAATATTGAACTGGAAGAACTGGGTGATGTAAAAGGCAAATTCCTGCTGCACCTGCAATGCCATTTTGGTATGGATACCATGAGCTGGGCCAGGGAAGGAGCAAAAGTTACTGGTGTTGATTTTAGTGACGAAGCAATAAATCTTGCTAAAGAATTAGCTTCTGAATTAAATATATCTGCCGATTTTGTTTGTGCAAATGTTTATGAATTAACAGATGCTTCCAAAGTCCCTCCTCTGGAGATAACCGAGCATAGCGAAGGTTACGAACGAAGTTCAAGGGAGGCCTTCGACATTGTTTTCACCTCCTACGGCACCATTGGCTGGCTGCCCGACCTTGATAAATGGGCTGATATTGTTGCACACTTTTTAAAACCCGGGGGTGCATTTTATATTGCCGATTTTCATCCCGCACTCTGGATGATGGATGACAATTTTGAACACATCAAATACAGTTATTTTAATACAGAAGTAATTACAGAGGAAACATCCGGAACTTATTCCGACCGGGACGCCCCCATCAAATCAATTGAACATGGTTGGAACCATTCTTTTTCTGAGATCATTACGGCTTTATTAAAACATGATCTGCAAATTGTACAGTTTAACGAATTTTCATATTCTCCCTATAATTGTTTTAATAACCTGGAGCAGGGTGCTGATGGTATGTGGCGGATAAAAGGAAAGGATGAAAAAATGCCGATGATGTATTCTATAAAAGCGATAAAATCATCCCGATAGCTATCGGGAATAAAAATATACTTTGTACTACATAGCTTTAGTAAATAAAGGAAAAAGGTATAAAACAAAAATTTTATTTACCAAATAAGCGAATCAGTATCTTCGCAAAAAATAACTTCAACCCATGTTACCTAAATACAAAAGAATTCTGCTAAAACTTTCCGGTGAATCTTTAATGGGCAATAAAAATTTTGGGTTAGACAGTGAGGTGATTGCCCGCTATGCACATGACATTAAATCGGTTATTGAACTGGGTGTACAGGTGGCGGTGGTTATTGGCGGCGGCA
>JANOVD010000459.1:0-7559 GCA_031417255.1 Chitinophagaceae bacterium | reverse complement strand
TTTTATCGGAACTTTCAATGATGCCGGCCAGTTGGAAGCAATATACAACCGCCAGTTGACTACTGAAATGATGTATAATTTCGAGAGTGAGAAGAAAGTAGATAAAAAGGGGGCTGTTAATACGTTGCGGATAAGAGACATACTGCCTACATCAGCCGGTGGCTGTTATGTTGTATGGCAATACGAGTGGATAGAGAGTAAGGATAATGGCCGGGGAGAATCAAGATCTACCTACATTGATGACAATATACTGGTACAATACTACAATAAAGAAAAAAAACTTGCCTGGCAAAAACCGCTGTTCAAACACCAGACCACCAAGGATAATATCTCAGGCGCCTATAGCGGGTACAAGGCGCTTTTGTTGAATGATGACCTGCATATTTTCTATCCGGATGATAAGAAAAATGCAACAAAGGGACCAGAAGATAAAGACGTTTCTACATATTCCGTTGTGCAATTTGGCGATAAAGACCTTGCAGGTATAGTTTCGGCAACCTTTACCATGAACGGTACTGTAACCAGGAATTATGTGGCATGGCCCGAGGAAAAAGTTGGCTATGCTTTTATGCCAAGGTCGATAAAATACCTTGGCAACAACGAATTTATTGGGGCTGCAAGAAGGGTAAAACAGGGAGCACTTTTCCTTAAAGCCGAGCAATATGTTTTCTTCCGGTTGAAGTTTTAATACAAGAGATACCGCCAAAAAAAAGTTCCGCATGTTTTATTGTGCGGAACTTTTAAATTAAGTTAATTTGCGGTTTTATTCTGCTTTCTTTCTTTTAATAGTACATCCCACACTGCGGCTTTCCTTTACAGAAACTTCTTTTCCGCCAACCATTTCAGTAATGGCTTCCTGCAGGTGAATGCGCTTAATGGCAGTAACATCAGATGGGCTGTCATCAATAGCACCATGATAAACCAGTTTCAGGTTCTTGTCAAATAAAAAACATTCGGGTGTGCGGTTGGCACCAAAAGCATCGGCCACTTCATGGTTTTTATCAACAACATAATTCCATTTGTACTGCTGGTCTTTGGCATAATCTTTCATAGCATCAAAACTATCCTCATTACCACGGTAAGCCTCATTGCTGTTTAAAATAATTACGCCAATATTATTTTTAAGGGCATATTCACTTATGGCTGTAGTGCGTTCTTGGTTTTTTAAAACATAAGGGCAAGTATTGCAACTGAACATCACCAATACACCATTTGCTTTTTTGGCATCGCTCATGCTTACATTTTTTCCTGAAATGTCCTGCATCTTAAGATCGGCTTTAGGCATGGTACTGCCAATTTGTAAGGGATCGCCAACTGTAAAGGCAAGTGTTGCAACTGAGCCAAAGGCCAGTAAACCAATTAATATCTTTTTCATAACTATTTATTTTTTTTAAAGTTAAGATTTCAAATGGTGAATTAAAATACCATTCATGTAGTTTTTCGCTCTTCTTCCAGTCCTCAGGATCCTGTGGACAGCTTTTCTTCGGCATCCCGTTTTTCTGCAATTGATCTGAGGGTTTTAATACTTACGTTCAGCTCGAACCCGATCAGTAATACCAGCGAATTGATAAAAACCAGCGCCATTAAAACGATGATGCTGCTTATTGAACCATACAGTGCATTATACCTGCCAAAGCTGTTAACGAAAGATGAAAACCCAAGTGTGGCCATGACGCATAAAAATGTGGCCAGTATGGCTCCGGGAGAAACCAGTCTCCATTTTTTTTGAACAGCAGGGGCGTGTTTATAAATAAAAGCAATAGAATAAAAAACAAGCACGATGATAACCAGCCAGCGAACATAGGCAATGAAGTTTAACCAAAATATACTTTTAAGTCCAAACCATTTTAATACCACACCCTGTGTTATAAGCAAAACCAGGCAGGCGAGTACCAGGCCAAAAATGAGTGTTGTAAGGCGGATAGCTACCCAGCGGTTTTGCAAACCTTTTCTTTTTTGAAAGCCGATATAATCTTTATTGAATGAACGCATGATACCTATCATGGCATTGGATGCAAAGAATAAAGCCAGCAATAAACCAAAAGATAATAATCCAAAAACGGGGGTTTTAAAAAAAGTGTCTTCAATAAAACTGATGATATTTCTATTGTATCCTTCTGCAGGAATAATGTCTTTAATGATCAGTGTAAGCTGATTCAGCATATCCCTCTTTTTAATAAAAGGCAAATTGGGGATGAGTGTAAATAAAAATAAAAAGGAAGGCGGTATGGCCATGATGAAATTAAAGGCAATGGCCGAGGCCCTTTCAGTTAACCCAACCTTTTTTATCTGCTTATAAAAAAAACGAACCACATCAAACAGGGGCACACCTTCAAAACCCGGCAGGTACCAGTGTTTGCTATTGCGTATTACAAAAGCAACCGGTGTTGTTGTTATTATTATTCTTTGAAGTTTGGTCATTTGTGTTCTATCTCATTATTTATTGGCTTTGGCTTTTATCAAACTATCGTATGCATCCTGATATGCTTTTGCAAAAACCAAATGTTCGGCATAGGTAGATGCAAAATTTGAGTATCCGTTAAAATCGGGTTTAGCCACAAAATAAATATAATTGGTTTGCGGTGCATTTAAAACTGCATCAATGGTTTTTATGGATGGGGTACAAATGGGGCCGGGTGGTAATCCGGTGTTTTGATAAGTATTATAAGGCGAATCATACAAAAGGTGGCCATACAATATCCGGGTTAATGCAAAATTTTTCATGGCGAATTTTACAGTTGGGTCGGCCTGCAGTTTCATACCGGTTGCTATACGGTTCATATACACACTTGCAATTAAACCTTTATCATCCTGCTTATTGGTTTCTTCTTCCACAATACTTGCCATAGTGTAAACCTGCTCTGGCGAAAGATTCATGGCTTTTACTTTGGCCAATCTCTCTTCGTTCCAGAATTTTAGTTTTTCGGCGTGCAGTTTATCGAGGATCTTTGTTGCAGGAGTGTTCCAATAAATACTGTATGTATTTGGAATCACAGTTGTCATTACTGTATTGCTGTTAACATCATATTTTTTTAAAGTTTCAGCATCGGTTAAAACCTGCATTACCGTGGCGGAATCTGTTTCAAAATTGGCGGCAATTTTTTGTGCAAGGTCTTCGGGCAATCTTAATTTATTGATAACAAGGTTTACGGGAGCCTGGTTACCGGAACGCAGCATACGGAGTAATTGAAAAACGCTGCTGCCTTTTTTAATGCGGTATCGCCCCGGTTTTACCCTGGCGGGATATTTTAATTGTTTTGAAATGAGATTAAAGAAAAAATTATTGCTGACAATTTTCTGATCGATCAACGATTGTTTTACATCGCTGTAAACAGAGCCGGTTTTGATGTAAAAATAATTGCCTTCGGGTGCCGATACTGTTGGCCCAAAAACCTGCCATGCAGCATAACCCCCGGTTAAGCCAACAATCAAAAGGATGCCAAAAATTATTTTCTTCTTCATAAACAAAGTAAATCAAAAAACCCCGTCGGTTAATGACGGGGTTCAAAAAAAGTATAAAAAATTATTTTGGTTTATTAGTATCCATTACAGCCGGAGTAGCAATGTTGGCCGGCGTTGCAGCAGGTGTTTTAGTATTTATCTTTTCCTGATATTCTTTATTGGGAGCAGAACCGGCGCCATCTTTTGGAATAAAGGCAGGCGATACCACACAAAGGATACCTACAATAGCTGCAAATAACCAGGTTCCTTTTTCAAGTACATCGGTGGTTTGTTTAACACCCATTATCTGGTTGCCAAACCCCCCAAAGCTGCTGGATAAACCACCACCTTTCGGGTTCTGAACCAATACAATCAATCCTAAGATCACAGAGGCAATAATCACTAAAATTCCAAATAAAATTAACATATCAAATTCCTTTTAAGTTTTCTATTTTGGCTGCAAAGTAAGTGCTTTTGGCAGGATTGAGCAAACTTAATTTTTGATACAATTCGCTGGCTTTATCCATTTTACCCTGTTTTGCAAATACTTCGGCCATCGATTCGGTTAAAACCCCGGTATCGGCATTGCTGTTTTCGGCAAGGGTTTGTATGTTGCTATCGGTTTCACCGGTTGTTTCAGCTTCGTTTTCAACATGCACTTTCTTCATGGTTTTAAGCCATTCGGTAAAACTCTTCAGTTGCTTGCCCAGTTTGTCGGCCATTTGAACCTCATCGGTTAATTTAATGCCCTGCGATGCAAAATAATCAACCATGTGCATGGGTTCAAAAAGCATGGCTTCATCAAGGTTCGCTTTTTGCTCCGGCATCTTCAATTCAATTTTCATGGGCTCTATCTCGGGTTCCATGGCCGATTCTTCGGTGGCATCGGTATCATCGGGCAAATCAATAACCGTTTCGGTCTCATTTATTTCAACAGACAAAATATTTTCATCAACCCCGTTTGTTATGTTGGTTTGCTGCAGTTGAAAATGTAACCAATGCGGATTATTGAAGAGGATATTGGTTTTTACAGCCTGTGTTTCAAACGCTGCATTATCTGTTGCGGTTTTTTGTAACAGAAAAAACTGTGCAGGCGAAAAATATGGATGCTTTGCTGTGATGTTGTTTAAAAAATCAATATTTTCCGGATCAGAAAAATTTCTGTTAAACAGGGTTTCAAAAATGGCTTGGTTATCAGGCATGGTACAAATCTAATCAGCATTACCAATTAGAAAAAATCTTATTAAAAATGGCATCGGTTAAGTTCTTTGCAATTTCATCGCCTTTCGATTGCTCAACCTGGCTCAGGCTCAGGTTTGCATCAAAGTCAACACTGTAGGTTACATCGGCTTCAAAATTCTTTGTCTCATCCAGCGTGTTTTTAAATATAAGATGAAAGGTAGCTGTTAAACGGTTAAGGCTGGTGTTGTTACCCGTAATACCGGTTGTGCTGGTATAATATTGTGAAACGTAGCCACTGATATCGTAATGGGCATCATCATCGTTGCTTTGGCGAAGCCTGGTTGTACCGATGATCTTTTGTTTTAGTTTTTCTGTAACCTGCGGGCTCAGCTGCGGATTTTTATATTCTGCCTTGTTCTCAAAATAATTTACACGAAAGGTTTTTACTTCGGTTGGCAAACCACCAATATCTTTAAAACCGTATTTGCAGGTAGCCTGAATGCAAGTAGCCGCAAGCAGCAAGCCACAAGCCAGAAACCAATGATGCAGCCTGGTCTTTCTTGTAGCTAGAAGCTCGTAGCTTGTAGCTTTCTGCTTATTCTTCAATATCATACTCTTTTAATTTACGGTACAAAGTACGTTCACTTATGCCCAAATCAAGCGATGCATCTTTACGTTTGCCTTTATGTTTCTTCAATGCTTTTATGATGAGTTCTTTTTCTTTATCAACAATGCTTAACGATTCTTCCACGTCTTCATGCTGGTCAATGGCTGCTGCATTGTGTGGCAGAAAAACGGGTTTTGATGAAGAGGCATTTGCACTGTTGTTATTCAACTCTGCAAAGGATTGATCATTATAAACCGATGCATGTCCACGGGATTCTGCGAATTGTGCGATGTTGGGATTTTGCAACAGGTCGAAAAACATTTTCTTCAGTTCGTTCACATCTTTTTTCATGTCGAAAAAAAGTTTGTAGAGTATTTCTCTTTCATTTGCAAATTCGCTCTGACTTACCGAACCTGCACCCCCGGCCAAAACCGGCAGGCGTGAATAATTGTGTTCGGGTAAAAAACTTTTCATGGTATTTGCATTGATCAGTTTTTCCTGGCTCAGCACCGATATCTGTTCTGCAATATTCTTCAATTCACGTACATTACCGGGCCAGGGATAGTTAATTAACACATCTTTTGCCCCTTCATCTAATTGTACAGGTGTGCCTTTGTACCTGTCTGAGAAATCGGTAACAAATTTCCGGAACAGTAAATAAATATCTTCTTTTCTTTCCCGCAATGCCGGAACCCTGATGGGGACTGTGTTTAAGCGGTAGTATAAATCTTCTCTAAACTTATTGGTATGTGTATATTCAATCAACTCTTTATTGGTTGCTGCAATAACACGTACATCAGTTTTTTGCACTTTACTGCTACCCACACGAATGTATTCGCCGGCTTCCAACACACGTAATAAGCGGGCCTGTGTACCCAGCGGCAATTCGCCAATTTCATCTAAAAAGATGGTGCCGCCATTTACGGTTTCAAAATAACCTTTGCGGCTGTCAACTGCACCGGTAAACGATCCCTTTTCATGGCCAAATAATTCAGAGTCAATGGTTCCTTCTGGAATGGCGCCGCAGTTAACGGCAATAAACGGGTTGTGTTTACGGGCGCTTAATGAATGAATGATCTGAGAGAAAACTTCTTTACCCACACCGCTTTCGCCATTGATGAGTACGCTTAGATCGGTATTGGCCACCTGCACCGCCACATGCAAAGCATGGTTTAATGCCGGTGAGTTGCCGATGATTCCGTAACGGTTTTTTATTGATTGTAGTTCCATAAGCCCTGAAACCCCCTCCGCCCCCTAAAGGGGGAACTTTGGAGTATGATTATTTTAAGTGTTTTTCAATTGTTTGTAAAACTGATTCCAATTCGTTAGTTATTTCTTTTGTTGTAAACCTGATAACTTTTAATCCCAGTTCCTCCAGATCTTTTTGTCTTACTTCATCTTTAATTTTTATTTCCTCTATATCATGAATACTTCCATCAATCTCAATAACTAATTTTTTTGAGTGACAATACATGTCAACAATATAAAACGAAATTGGGTGTTGCCTTCTGAATTTTAGCTCAGGAAAATATTGCTTTAACCTTCCCCATAAAATCATTTCAGTTGGCGTAACATTATTTCTTAATTTCTTTGCCTTTTCAAAAATCAAATGCCCGGCTCTATAAAACATGTTTTCTTTCATATTCATTTCGACTTTTGAAATAAAACAAAAACTCTTTGCAAAATCAGAGTCCCAGTTCCCCCTTTAGGGGGCGGAGGGGGTTTTGCCAATTAGTGTTCCTGCTGTGCAGGAAGAAATATAAACATTAGCATACTCTCCAGGTTTTAAATTCCCTTTAGGAAACACCACCACTTTATTCTGATCTGATCTTCCAAATAAATCATGTTCACTTTTTTTAGAAGTGCCTTCTACCAAAACCTTAAAGGTTTTTCCAACATCACGTTGCATACTTTGCAGCGAATGAATGCGGTGCTGGTCAATCATTTCCTGCAGCCTTCTTTTTTTAACATCAAGCGGCACATCATCTTCAAACCTTCGTTCGGCAAGGGTTCCGGGGCGCTCACTGTAAAAATACATATAGGCAAGGTCGTATTTGCAATATTCCATCAGGCTTAATGATTGCTGATGATCTTCTTCTGTTTCGGTACAAAAACCGGTGATCATATCGGTTGATAAACCACAATCGGGAATAAGTTCCCTTATGCGGTTTACTTTGGCGATATACCATTCACGGCTGTAGGTTCTGTTCATCATTTGTAAAACACGGGTGCTTCCGCTTTGTACCGGCAGGTGAATATAGTTGCAGATGTTTGGGTATTTCACAATGGTAAACAAAACATCATCAGTAATATCTTTTGGATGTGAAGT
>JANOVD010000458.1:0-4085 GCA_031417255.1 Chitinophagaceae bacterium | reverse complement strand
ATTTTGTGCCATTAGCAAGTCCGGGAATAATTGCAGAAGGTTTTAAGCACATGCTCAGCAGCAGTAGCCCGTTTTACATTAAACCAAGGTTGAACTGGCAACTGATGCAATGGGGCTACCATTTCTGGAAAAGCAGCAATGCCAGAACGGTTGCAAAAAATTCTCCGCACCTCAATGATCTTTTACAATTAAGCCGGCATTTAATAAATGACATGCGTAATGAAATTGGTGATGTGTTTGACATGCAGGAAAAAGGTTGCCTGATGATGTGCAAACAACAAAAAACACTGGACCATGAATTTCAACTGGCCGATGATGCCGAAAAATTTGGATTACAAGTAGAACGATTACACAACTATGATGTACAAAAATTAGAGCCTGATGTAGAGCTAAATGTTGCAGGTGCAGTTTTATTTAAAGACGATTGTCATTTTAATCCCGGCAAGATGATGATTGCATTAAAAAATTATTTGGAAAATAAAGGAGTACGGTTTCAGCTTAACACTACAGTTACCGGTTTTGAAAAAGCAGGCAATAAAATTTCAGCAGTAATTACTGATAAGGGGAAGTTTGATTGCCATGAAATTGTTTTGGCAACCGGAAGCTGGTTACCTGTTGTTGCAAAAATGATGGGCATTAAATTATTATTACAACCGGGCAAAGGATATAGTCATACTTATGCTCATGTAGAAAAAAATATTAAGTACCCGGCAATTTTGGTTGATGGCAGATGTGCTGTAACGCCCTGGGGGCAATCATTACGCATTGGAGGCACTATGGAATTAAGCGGCATCAACAATAAAATAATGATTAACCGTATGCAGGGTATTTATAATTCGGCAAAAGATTTTTATCCGGGTTTACTAATTGATTTTCCGCCTGTAGATAAAATATGGACTGGGTTAAGGCCGGTTACACCTGATGGGTTGCCATACATTGGCAAAGTTTCAAATTTTGCCAATGTTACAATTGCCGGAGGCCATGCTATGCTGGGCATTTCGGAAGGAACAGGAACCGGAAAATTAGTAACAGAAATTATAAAACAACAAACAACATCAATAGATATCAGCGCTTTTAATACCGAAAGATTTTAACGCTTAACTTTCCATTTGCCCATTGCCCATTGCCCATTGCCCATTGCCCATTGCCCATTGCCCATTGCTTATTGCTTATTTGCAGTATCCTTTGGTTTAGGTTTTAATATATTATCAAACAATCCCTTCACCGATTCTTTGGTTTTATCCTGCGGATTTTTAAACGGTATTGAATCTTTTATTGCTGCAGTATCTTTTTTATTGAGCATTTTTTTTCTTAATTCTTCCAGGGCAGCATTTTGCAGTTGCTTTTTTATAGAATTAATGGTGTCTCTTGCTGCATTTTTTGCACTGTCAATTTTTGCCTGTGCAAAATCTTTTACCTGTTGCTGCATTTGGTCTGCCAGTTTTTCCCCGCTTTGCTTTAAATCAACTTTAAGCGTTGGGTTTTTTATAGTGCCCCCCATTGCCATTTTAAGACTTACAGTTTCACCTAATTTTAAGGGTACTCCTTTTGCATTAACCGATTTAACCAGGTTATCTACAAACTGGTTTCCCTGTGTTCCCATTAAGGCCCTTGGAAGCTTAATATTTATAGCATAGTTAATTCCTTCATCAAACCCAATCCCCTGCAGACCGCCAATTTCCATTTCAATATTTTTAATTTTAACAGTAAACGGTTTTACCAACAGTTTACCGTTTGAAAAATCGAAAAATGTTTTTACATCTTTCATTGATATTGACTGCAGCTCTTTTACATTCAATACTGATGCAATTTTATCAAGCGGCGCAAATTTGCTTAAGAAGCCTTCAATTAAAAATAAATTGCCGTTGCCCGAAATGGTACTCATATCTATACTCATGTTATCGCCCAGTTTTCCGGTTGCAGATAAAACAGATGTGAGTTTACCAGCCAGAAATTTTCCGATAGGCATCAGTTTTTGCACAGTATTAAAAGCGTAAAATGTTTTTTGAATGTCAACCCCTGCCACATCATAACTCATAGCAATGGCAGGTTTTATTTTGTTTTCCTTAGTACTATACGAGCCATTTATTTTTATTGTACCATCCATGGCATTACCCGTAACATTATTCAACTTTACAGCCTCATCTTTTATTTGCAGTAAGCCCGATAAATTTTGGATATCTATTTTATCATACTTCAGGTTAATGATCTTTGTATTTAATGCAATATCCAGGTTGCCGGGCACAACAAAAGCAGTAGCAGTAGTGCCTTTTGCAGTTGTATCTGCCGAAACACCCATCCAGTCATTCAGATTTACTTTATCAGCATTTACAGTAAGAACGGCGCTCAAAGGCTTTCCGCTTAACAGGTAACTCAGCAAGTTATTGATTTGTCCGATACCACTAAAATTTGAATTCATGTACTGTCCGCTTAAATTTGATACATCAATTTTTGTTGGCGTAAAAACAGTATGCACAGCATTTATTTTTATGCCAGTTGGATAATCAACAGCAGTGTATTTAAAATTATTTACATCAACAGTGCCTGCAGCATAAAAATTCCGGTACTGCTGCATTTCTATTTCTTTTACACTGCCTTTGATATTTACATCGGCATTCATTAACCCGGCAATGCTTGTACCCTTTTCAAGTTTTACGTAATTGGCAACCTGGCTCAGATCAAGCTTTCCTTTTGCCGCAGCATCAACAAACATATTGCTGATTGGTTTTTTAACCAACAGCCTGAAATCAAAAGGTTCCTTATCAATTTCCAAATGTCCGTTTGTAATATCCACAACCATATTGTCTGTTTGCCCGTCGGGATTATCAAGCAGCACTTTAAAATTAATTTGCTCTATACCCTTGGGCAGATCGGTATATTTAAAAGCCCCGTCTTTTACTTCAGCTGCCAGGTGGTAAGCGGGCATTACAAAATCATTATACTTCCCTTTTACAAAACCCTCAAAAATGGCGGTACCACTTGCCGTAACCTTTTCAAATTCTTTTTTATAAATAGGTGTTATCAGCGATAAAATATTTTTGAAGTCGGATGAAGGAGATCTGAAACTGATATCCAGGTCATAACCATCAGCCAGGTTTTTTATCTCCCCTTTACCGATTATTTTAAGCTCATTCAGTAAAATATCAATGGCATCAAAACTGTACAATTGGTTTTTATTGTCGATTATAATATCAGCATTTATGTTCGACCGCACATTTGATAAATAAGGTATTGCAGCATAATTAAATGAAATGGCATCGGCAGTACTTCTTGTACTCAGTGTAAACAGATCGGCTGTAAAATCACCTGCGCCCGAGTGGTTCAGGTTTTCAGTAACCACACTCATATTGCTCTGCACATCCATGTAATTCAGGTATCCGTTTTCAATAGAGTAATAATTCAGTTGCAGCTTAAAAGGTTTACTGGCTGTGTCTTTATCCGTTTTTTCTTCATCGTCTTTTACAATATCCCAATTTGCCAGTCCATCTTTATTTACAATGGCATTGATGCGTGGCGATTCAAGAAAAATATTATAAACCGACATGTTACTACCCCTGATAAAACTCATGAAATTTACCGTTGCATCCAATCTTTTTGCAGATAGCAATGTATCTGCCGAAAATTCGTCCGTTCCAACAACCTGTAAATCATCCAGGCCAATACTTACTTTTGGGAAATGCCTGAAGAAAGAAATATCAACTTCTTTAAAATCAACTTTGGCATTTAGGTTTTTATTGATCTCTTTTTTAACCAGCGAAACTATTTTGCCTTTGAAGATATACGGCGTAGCAAACAACAAACCAACCAATATCAAAAAAACGATCAAAAATATCTTTAAAAATTTTTTGAGCTTCTTCATAAAATTTTTATTTATATCAACTCAACAAACATGTAGCCATTTGTTCTAACCAAAAACTATTCCAACATCTGTTTATTATAAGAAATGTCAGCCTGAGGCACTCATAAAAAAAGTTTAAGCTCTTTGCAAATGACAATAAGAAAATTTTTTCTCAGCTTCGCTGTGAAAAAAGGCTTGCCACAAAGGCTCGAAGGCACGAAGTAGAAAAATGCTTCGCATTTTCCTT
>JANOVD010000457.1:0-3760 GCA_031417255.1 Chitinophagaceae bacterium | reverse complement strand
CGCCATAATCCTGCCAAACCCTTTCCCTACCCATATCTCTTACAGCTTGGTAATAGGTTGTTTGCGAACCAAACTTTTGTTGCCCGTTCACCACAGGATCATTAATCAATGTATCATTCACCGGAAAATTAAAAACCACGGCATCATTTCTTTTTACCGGGCCTTTAAACCACCTGGTGTATGGGATATATATCCACTCTACATACGATTTTACATTTACCACAGGTAGGGTATGATGTACAAACGGCATGGCAATAGGCGTATTGGGAATACGTGGGCCATAGGTTGATTTGCTTACAAACAGAAAATCGTTCACCAGCAATGTTTTTTCCATAGATGGTGTGGGAATGGTGTATGCTTCAAAAACAAAAGTGCGGATGAGGGTGGCTGCTACAATTGCAAAAGCCGCTGCATCAATCCATTCCCTGGCGCCTGATTTTTTATAGTTCTTTACAACTGCAACACCGGCATACCTTTCACTTTTTGAAAAACCCAGGTATGGAAAATATAAAAAAGGTAAAAAAACTGCTGCCGCATGATGCCAAAAACCAAATCGGCCAAAATGCTCAACAAATTTTATACATATCCAGATGGTGATAAACTGGCCGGCAATGGGGATGAATTGCAAAAAGAACCAATACTTTTTCAGTTCCATTTTTTTTACCATGCACCAGGTATTGTAAAAAGGCACAAGCGCTTTCCAGCCTTCTATGCCTGCTTTTTTAAACATACCGTACATACCAATGTGCCAGCCAATGGTGCCAATTATAAAAACAATCCAGCCTATACTCATGCGTTAAATTTTAGAACCCGATAACTATCGGGTGCCAAAAATACCATAATAAACGGTTTGGCAATGTTTTCGTGAATTAATGTTTTGAAAAAAATAGCGTCTTGTTATAAATCGAAGATACTCAATTGACCCGATTAGATAATTGACCAAAAATCATGTACAGAAATTGGCGCCAACAGGTAAAAGTTTTAAACTTATAATTACCATTTTATTTTGATACACAAGAAATAAAATCATTGTGTGATAAAAAGTAGATTAATTGAGAAAAATATTCTTGCCTTGATTCATAATTAGATGGTTTACAGCTAATTATAAATCATTAAATCAAAATCAATTCAAATCGTTTGAAATTAAATTCCTCTCAAACCCTTATCCAGAAATATTTTCAAAGAACTAACTTATATCTTAACAAGCCAGACATGACCCGGTTAAAATAATTGTATTGTTGTTTATTGATAGCCAAACATTAACAATAAAAGTATGTTGTAAATACAAGTCTGGCATTATTTTTACACCATTGTAAAAAACAATTCACTTGAAAAAATATTTACTCCTGCTTTTCATCTTTTCGTCTCTTTATACCAAAGCACAAAAGGTAGAAAGCATTTATGTTAATTTGTACACTGATAGTTTAAAAAAAGGCACATTCAACTATATTAATATTGATGGCAAGTTATCCAATGATAATTTCCTTCCGCTCGACAGCACAGATCTTATCTTTTGGTCATCGGCCGGAAAATTCAGCGGCAACAATTTATGGATCAACGGAGATTTTGCAGCAGATAAAGTGGATATAAAAGTTACTTTAAGAAGTAACCCATCCTTATTCAAAGAGTTTTCGATTTATATTAAAAAGAAACCCGACCCCGAGTTAAAAACATTGGAAGAGATCATGAATAAATCAAAAAGTAAAAAAGGCAGATAAATAATTATAACCACAAAAATGAAATGCCCGGTAATTCAGAAAGAACTGCCGGGCATTTTTTATGGTCTGACGTTGTCGTCTGACCATAAAAAATAATCATCGTCAGACGAGGGCGTCAGACGATGATTAGGCAAACTTCTTTGCATCTTCTAAAAACTTAGCTAACCCAATATCGGTTAACGGATGTTTTAATAATCCCAAAATAGAATCAAGCGGACAGGTACAAACATCGGCACCGGCTTCGGCACAACTGATAATATGATTTGGATTGCGGATTGATGCAGCCAGTATCTCAGTTTTATATCCCTGTATATCAAATATCTGGCGCAACTGGTGAATAAGTATCATGCCATCCCAACCACTGTCGTCAATACGGCCAATAAACGGCGAAACATAGGTTGCACCGGCTTTTGCAGCCAATATGGCCTGCCCTGCACTAAATATAAGTGTACAGTTTGTTCTTATTCCATTATCGGTAAACCATTTCAAAGCCTTAATGCCGTCTTTTATCATGGGCACTTTCACCACAATATTTGGGTGTATGGCAGCCAGTTTTTTTCCTTCAGCAACAATGCCGTCAAAATCTGTTGAAATAACTTCGGCGCTGATATCGCCATCCACCATTTCGCAAATGGTTTTATAATGCGCCATCACGGCATCCTGGCCCTGAATACCTTCTTTGGCCATTAAAGACGGGTTAGTAGTAACACCATCTAAAATTCCAAGGTCGTTTGCTTCTTTAATTTGTACCAGGTTGGCGGTATCGATAAAAAATTTCATAGCTATGTAATATTTAAGATTTAATATGTAATATTTATTTCAGGTTAGATTGTGCTGTTTTTCTTGCCGCCGCTAAGATACTTGCCAATTCTGTAGTTTCTTTAATAATTGCTGACAACTTCTCTACAGGTAATAATTTTAATTCTTCAATTCCTTCAAGCCAGAATAATGATTCATCTGCTTCCTCAAAAGCAATACTGAGCTTGGATACAAAGGCTTTTTTACTGATTGCTTTGCAGGCTGCTCGGTAATTTGCAGCTGCCGAGAAGGCTGACCGCAGCAATTGGTCTTCTATAACCTTCGAAACTTTCTTTTTGGGTAAGGCATCACAAAGATTAACTATTCTGTAGGCCAAAGATTTCAAGCGCCCCTGAAGTTCTTTAGAATTCATAAGCAGGTAATATTTAAGATTGAATATGTAATATTAACTTTAGTCCCACAACTTTTCTAAATCAGCAAAGCTTTGCTCGTATGTAGGGTGTACAAAAATATTAAATATTACATCTTCAATATTAAATAAAAAATGGCAAGTTACTTACATCGCACCGCTCAACCATCTACCCTTGCTACCTTCCGGTCCTGGGGGAGTTCAACAGGAGCTGGCCGTATAAGACTTGCCGGGGCAAAGATAGGGAAGTGAATGCAATTGGCAATTAGCAATTGGCAATTGGCAATTGGCAATTGGCAATTTTGAAGTTTTGGAATTAAGAATTAAAGTGCAAAACACAATTGTCCCCCTTCAGGGGCTAGGGGTTTTTAAAAACTTATCCCCGGTTTATCCGTTCTCGAATTTATTTTTCCTACACCAATCAACTGATCGGCACGGTCGGTAAATGATTTGTAATACATTAAAATGGTATAACTGTTCTCTGTTTCCCAGTAATCACCTTCCAGGTCACGCCTGTCGGCAGGATTATTTTTGTCAGCTGCTATATAGGTATAATTATAGTACCCCTGTTTTAAAAATGCTGTACATTCATAAACACCTTTCTCTTCATTAAAAACCATTTTGGTTTTATCATTAAATTCATAGTTGGTTAACTGCCCGGCCAGGTAAATATCTTTACCGGCATAAGGCACAGCATTGGGAGCGGCTAAGCTAAAGTGTACGGTTGCAAAATCGCCCTGCCAGTAAGGGTTTATTGTTTCGTAAGTTTCCACCAGGTACATGCCGTTCAAATCCCGGAAATAAACATAACGTTGTGCTGTACGGTCTGCATCCGGAAACAAATACATTTCAGTAGAAGTTTTATTATAATCTG
>JANOVD010000456.1:0-2944 GCA_031417255.1 Chitinophagaceae bacterium | reverse complement strand
TTTTTACTTAAGCAGAGCCATGCCTGCGGAACAAGTATTAAGCTGGGTGCAGCAGCATAACCAAAATCATCTGCGCTACGCTCGAGCGCTTTAAGCGGCGAAAAAAGTGAGCAAGAAAATAAAAAAGGGGTTGCAGCGATGCAACCCCTTCGTATTTTGGTAGGCCGTGCGGGGGTTCACCTTGGATGCGGCATTCACGTTGTTCGCTTTGCCGTGTCGGGAGTCGGCCTACGCCTGCCTCAAAAAGTGTGGTAAATTGCCACAGACACACAAAGGAGCTGGATATGAGCGTATCTATTCGCATCGACGATGAGATTTATGATGAGGCCAAAAAGATAGCCAAGGCCGAGTTTCGTTCGCCGCCGCAGCAAATTGAATTTTGGGCGCGAGTGGGAAAGTGCGCGCTGGACAATCCCGACCTGCCTATAGAATTCGTTCGTGACCTGCTCATCAGCAAGAACACGGACAAATCGCTTGCTGAACCTTTTAAATTTGAGGGCGCTGATGCCTGATGTAGAAGTCAGGCAGATGCCAGCCTTCAAGAAGGCTTACAAGAAGTTGCGCAAAAGCGAAAAGGTCGAGGTTGACGCGGCGATTCGCGAGATCATCGAAAACCCGGAAATCGGCGAGCCAAAAAAAGGTGATATTAGCGGGGTCTACGTCTACAAGTTCAAGGTCAACAAGCGGGAAACGCTGCTAGCTTACGAATGGGATGCCAAGCTGCGCTTGTTGTTACTGCTAGGTTCCCACGAGAACTTTTATCGGGATTTGAAGCGGTAGGTTGCATCAAATATCGCGGCACCTTACACACCATGAAAAACGGCCTAGCGAGAAAACCGCTAGGCCGCTTTGATTTTTGGTAGGCCGTGCGGGATTCGAACCTGCGACCAACGGATTAAAAGTCCGCTGCTCTACCAGCTGAGCTAACGACCCAAAAAGAAAGGCGGGATTATCCGTTAATGGCGGATTTGTGTCAATGAAAAGCCCCGCGCGAGGCGGGGCAGACAGCGTATAAACGCTATAAATAAAGGCTTAAACCGCTTCCAATTGGCGCATGCCAGCGGGTAACAGCTTGAGATCGACCAATGCAGTAACGAAGGCTTTGGGAAAGGACGCATCGCTTTCGTAGACCATTTTGTAGTATTGGATCTTCATCGTGATCGCGCTACCAAGCACGATGGCGACAAAGGTGATGATAGAGCCCACGGCTAACGTCGATACCCCCGTGACCGCTTGACCGATGGTGCAACCCATGGACAGCACGCCACCGAAGCCCATCAAAATCGCGCCAATGAAGTGATAAACAAAGTCCTTGAATGAGGCAAACAATTCGATCTTGAAACTGCGTGTAATCAGCGACCACAAGAAAGAGCCGAAAATCACGCCCGCCAAGGCCATGACGCCGAAGGTAAGCAAGGTTTTATCAAAGCCCTTGGCGACATAGCCCAGGGTTTGCCCCATCGGGTTGATGAAGGTGAACGACTGCGACGCGAGTGGGCCAGCTTGCGCGGGTTTGACATCGGTGGGTTGCGCTAAGAGATCCCAGTCTTCCACGAATTTTTGAATTTTCACGGTTTCGGTGTCCGCATGGATCTGCACGTTGTTAGTGACATACCAAGCGCCCAGTACGGCCAAGCCGACGACTAGGCCGCCTAGTATGTTATCGAAGCTACCGCGGAAATCGTTTGATCTAAACACATAGATCAGCAGCAATGCCCCGATGATGCCCCCCATGACTGCTCGGCCGGTAGCGGCTTTGTCTGCGCCAAAGAGGATGGCGCCGAGGTCTTGGTTGGTGGTAAGCGTGGTGGAAAGCGGCCGAATCCAATCGTAGAAAAATAAGGAAAAGAGCGTCTTGTCCGAGCCCGGGAAGGGATTGATCATGAAATACGCGATGACCGCGATAATCAATAGCACCATAATCGATTTAATATTGCCGCCACCGATCCGGATCAAAGTTTTGTTGCCACAGCCGGAGGCAAGTGTCATCCCGATACCGAAGAGTAAGCCGCCCAACAGATTTTCTAGCCATACCAATTGATTCTGGCGGTAGGGCGGGAAAGTATTGGTCACGTTGACCATGCCTGCCGCTTCCAATGCCATCACGCCGAGCACGCCAATGGCGATGGCGAATACCCAAGCGCGCATGCGACCGGTGTCGCCGATATTTACCCAATCGGATACCGCACCCATAGTACAAAAACCGGTTTTATTGACGATGGCGCCCATGATCAGCGCGATCACAAAGGTCGACCAGAGGAAGAACGACTGCGCGCTGGCAAAGTTTTCGAAAACCATGATCAGATCCTCTTTATGTGGATTTGGCGAGCGTCAAACACGAATTGTTCCGACGTCTGCAAGTTATAAAGTTAAGGCGATATTTTACGTTTTACCCTAAGTATTGGCAAGCCACTTACTTTAGCTTAACCAATAAAATTAGGTACTTAGTAGATTGGTACTAGGAACTATAGCGGGTCGGGTCAGGGTAGCCCGCATCCGTGAACCCCTGCTTACGCAAGCGGCATGAATCGCAAACGCCACACGCGCTGCCTTGTGCGTCGGCCTGATAACAAGACACGGTGCGGGCGTAATCCAGGCCGAGTTGCAGGCCTTGGCGAATGATTTCAGCTTTGCTAAGTTGGATCAGGGGCGTGTGCAGGGTGAGATGTTTGCCTTCCACGCCCGCTTTGGTGGCGAGATTGGCGACGCGCTCGAAGGCGGCGATGTATTCCGGACGGCAATCCGGGTAGCCGGAATAATCCACCGCGTTGACCCCGATAAAAATATCGCGCGCGCCTAATACCTCACTCCAAGCGAGCGCTAAGGACAGCATGATGGTATTGCGCGCTGGAACATAGGTGATAGGAATGCCCGCTGCCGGCGTGGTGGGTATGGCCAGGCGCGCGTCAGTAAGCGCCGAGCCGCCGAAAGCAGCCAAATCGAG
>JANOVD010000455.1:0-1546 GCA_031417255.1 Chitinophagaceae bacterium | reverse complement strand
GCCCTGGCTGTAGCCCAGGCTCGCCGCGACCTGCCTATTGTGCTGGCCCAGCAGCGGCGCCGGGCCGCGCGGCGTGGTGTCGCAGTCGGAGAAGCGGTAGGGCAGGTTGGGCACCTTGTTCTTGCCCAGCAGCGGGTGCTCCTGCTCAACGACCATGCCGCGCGCCAGGGTCTGCGGGTCGGCGAGCACCTCGTCGATGCTCGCCACCGGCGCGCACGGCACGCCGGCGGCGTCGAGCGCGGCGCAACATGCCTTGACGCCGGCCTGCGCCAGGGTCCAGGTGCGCACCTTGGCCAGGATTTCCTCGCGGTGCGCATTGCGCCCGGCCTGGTGGTGGAATCGCGTGTCGGCACCGTAGGCCGGGCCGCCGATCAGGGCCGCAAAGCGCTTCCAGTTCTCGTCGACCTGCGCGGCGATCACGAGATGGCCGTCACGCGCCGGGAAGACGCCGTAGACCGTGCTCTGCGGCAGGTCATGCCCGGTCTGCACCGGCATCTCCTTGCCGCCGCTCATCAGGTAGCTCTGCGTCGCAAAGTCATGCATCGAGATCATGCAGTCGTACAGCGCGATGTCGATGTGTTGGCCGCGTTGGCTCTTCACGCGGCCCAGCAGCGCGGCGCAGATCGCCGACACGCCATGCATGCCGGCGTACATGTCGGCAATCGGCATGCGAAACAGCGGCGGCGGCTCGCCCGGGCTGCCAATGATCGACATGGCGCCGCTGCGGGCTTCTGCGATCAGACCGAAGCCGGGGCGCTCGGCGTCGGGCCCGGTGTGGCCGTACGCAGAGACCGAGCAATAGACGAGTTTCGGATTGCGTTTCGAAAGCTCTTCATAGCCCAGGCCGAGCTTGTTCAGCGCGCCGGGGCGGTAGTTCTCGACAAAGACATCGGCGCTGTCGGTCAGCTTGTGCATCAACTCCAGCCCGCGCGGGTCCTTCAGGTTGACGCACAGCCCCTGCTTGCCCATGTTCTGCTGCAGGAAGTAGCCGCTTTGGCCCCCGACCATCGTCGGGCTGGCTCGGCCGGCGTCACCGGCCTTGGGCCGCTCGACCTTGATGACCTCGGCACCCATCGCCGCCAGGCAGCGCGACATGTGCGGGCCGGCCAGGTAATGGCTGTAGTCGATGACGCGCAGGCCTTCGAGCGGCAATGCTTGGGGCCCTGTCATGCCGGCCTGCGCGGAATCATCAAACGGTGCTCGCCTTTTTGCACCACCTCGCCGCGCTGGTTGATCAGTTCGGACGGCAGCACGACGATGCCCCAGCCCGGCTTGCTCCTGGATTCGCGCAGGCTGCCGACCTTGAACCTGACATGCAGTACATCGTCGACCTTGATCGGGCCGGCGAAGTCCCAGGTCCAGCCCAGCGAGAAGCCGGGGAAGAAGCTGTACTCGCTCTGCGTCTTCAGGCCGTCGGCGATCGACAGGCCGAACAGGCCATGCGCGACGCGGGTGCCGAACGGGGTCTGGCGGGCGTAGTCCTCGTCGGTGTGGACGGGGGTGTGGTCGCCGCTCAGGTCGGCGTAGGCCAGCACGCGGGCTTCGG
>JANOVD010000454.1:0-1845 GCA_031417255.1 Chitinophagaceae bacterium | reverse complement strand
TCCTCCATCTGGTTACCAGCCTCTGCACAACAGCAGATGGATACTACATCCGAGCGGACGACATCACCCTTCGTCGGAAAGAGCTGTAAAGAAGACTCTTTGGATCTAAGAATATTTCGATGGACTCAGGAGGAAGGGCCTTGGTGTTGGGCTACAACAGCCGCCATTGTCATGGCGTTTCAAGGCACAACCTATGCCCCATGTTTCGTCGTCGATGCAGTCTTGCGGGCTAAGGGCGAACTGGATGATGGCATCGATTGTTGCGATAAAGTGGTACGAAGTAGTTTTGAGAATGGCTGTTTACGGGCTGGAAAGGCTGGAGACGCCTTTCGTTCATTCCAATTCGACTACGCTTATAGGCCCACAGACGAGTCCAATGGTCCAATGACGTTCACGGAAGTCACGGAAGAACTCTGCAACGATCGGCCATTCATCTCCAAGTTACTAAGTCCGGCAAGCACCCTCGCCCATACCGCCGTCGTGTACGGATACACTGTTGATCCTGCTGGCACGAAACAGTTAATTGTGCACGACCCACAGGATGACACTCCTGAACCCTGGTTCGTTCCTTACGAGTATTTTTTTGTCTCGAACCCCTACTATGCGCACATTGCAGACTATATATCGATATGCGACCTAAATAACGGCAGTTGCCCTGCTCCATAAGAGATATAAGATTAAGGAACGTCATGATGGTTCGTTTCGGGCTCTTGGGATTTCTCTTTGCGCTGGTGCTCGGGCTCGTCCCATCGGGTGTGATGGCCAAAGATGCTGGTTCCTTAGCTGACTCTTTGAAAGGTGGCAATTCCTCCGAAAACGATGAAATAAAGCGGGGGTTAAATACGTTACATGACCTAGCTAAGGACAAAGCCAAGTATGAAGCGTATGCCAGAGCACTCGGGTTTACTTCAGCAGAACAAGCAGCGAGGGCGAGCGCCGGACAACCTCTACCAGTCTACCGGGTACACCTCCATCCTTTAGCAGCCTATCAGGAGGGAAGCAGACCAGAAGAGATTTTGGACGATCAACCCAGAACTTTGCTTATCCCCATTTTGGCAGACGGAGAAATACGTTCGTCGTTCATGTTGGCCGAACCCGATAGCGCAAAAATGCCACGCATTATCGGCCAAGGCTCCTCAAATTTCCTTCTCGGGAAGAAACTGGAATATCTTGCAACCATTCACGCAGCAGTCTCGATCCCAGACCTTCGCCTTCGGTTTCTCGCCCGAAAAGTCACCGAAGGATTTGTCCTGATACCAATAAAGGACTACCCATTTTTTAAACTGAAGACAGGCGAGGAACTTCCGGCTCATGAGGTTTTCATGAAACTAACGCCCATTGCAAAACGCCTGGCTCAAGCAATAGCCGACAGTCCTGAGCCCGATGAACCCAGGACATCCCGAATACTTCCAACGCCATGATGTCAAACAATTCAAAAGGAGGAAATCATGATTCATTCTCGTAGCCGTTCGCGGAGATCTATTTGGTTGCCGACGATTGCGCTAATGATAGTTGGAATGTCGCTCCAAGCCTGTAGCACAACGGTAACCCTTGAAAAAGGCGCAGTCTCGCTAGCATGTGGATCAGATGGGTCGAAGAGTTCGCCTCCTTCAGACGAAGGAGGCTGTAACACTACGAGCGCAAGTGGCCAAAACGCAACAGGCTATGTGGGAATTGGGGGAGCAAATCCAGTACCTTCTACCCCGACATATACATGCTCAATTAGCTCCAATAAGTGTACAAACCCCGGGGCAACCGGATGCAATCTGAGGTCTCCATCCAAGAAATGTACGAATACGTTTACGTATCCACCCTCAGGAACGGTCGGATCGTGTGGTTGCCCTT
>JANOVD010000453.1:0-1638 GCA_031417255.1 Chitinophagaceae bacterium | reverse complement strand
ACAACTTCAGTAAAGCCCAGAACATTTAGTTTGTTCGCATTATTTTCAACAGAATAGCCTAAGTCCTTATTTAAATGTCCTATGCCTGCACTAAAGATCAATAAGTCTAGTCCACCCAGCATTTCTGCCAATTCATTTATTTCATTGGAGCAATTTTCTTTACTGCAGTCTATATATCGAATCGTTAAATTTTCGTTGCTTTTTTCTTTTAGAGTAGTTAAATCATCTCGTTCGATACCCGATAATCCAACTTTATAGTTATTACGAAGGAGAACTTCAACAAGTGCTTTACCAATTCCAGACGTTCCACCGATTACAATTGCTTTTTTCATTCAATAATGGAATAAAGCTCTAGCGCAAAGAGCGAACTTAGCAGGACAGAGGTTTGTAACTTTTGGTTCAGCACGCCTGAAATTTAGTATTATGTTTTATTATATAACAACCCAAAATAAAGTAGGATGATGCCAAAGCAATTAGGAGTTCTAATCATTTTTCCGATGTATCAATAAATCTTTACCCAACAAATTGAGATAAGCTGTTTGATACTTTTCATTTTCAGCTGAGAAGAAAACAAGTCGTCCTGTCTGACCAGCGTAAAATGAGTTCTCTGATTCACGTTGTAGCAGAAGTTTTCTATCGGTATTTCGTTGGGCATATAGTTTTCCTTCCTCCTCGAAGACTTTTAGTAAATCATTTGATGCGACCTCATAAGAGCCAATGACTTTTGATGATGTATTTGAAAACGAACTGTCAAGGACTTTAGAGTTTCGCAGTTGCAGAATTTCTTTTTGGATTCCAGCGACCATTGCCTCAACCACAATCTCACCTTTCTCGCGTGTGGCTAGTGTTGCATCTCCATAGATTCCAGTTGGTGAATAATGTCCTGTTGTAGTTGGGATAAGGGTAAGCGGTCCTGGTGCATCATTTTCAGGAATGTCTTTGGCTGCCTTCTTCATATCAACAGTACTGGGAGCCATATAAAGCATCATGGAGGTCTCTATTTCATCAGCATGGGTGCCAGCTTTCTCTTGTTTCACTTTTGATTCGGCCTCCTTGGCCACGTTCAGTATATCGGTAAATGTCATTAGAATGCCCTGTTTAGCCAGTTTCTCAGAGGCAAGCCTCAACGGAACAAGCGTGGAAACTCCCGTATTCAGGATATAGAACTTCTTAGGTCCATGGGCCGAAATGATCCGGCAAACGTCAATTAAAAGGTCGGACGCGGTCTCCAGCCGAAGTGATGTAGAGCCAGGGTATTCCAGAAAAGCTGGATAGTAATGATAATTGAGGGTGGGGTAGATGACCACCTTTTCAGTTTTGGCAATCTGTTCTTTCAGGTATTCAGCAATAAGGAAATCGTTTTTTAAAAGCAGGTGAGGCCCATGTTCTTTCGCGGCAGCTCCAAGGGGAATTACGACAATGGTGCTGTCGGTGAGAAGTGCTTGAGCATCTACCCAAGTCTTATCTTCAATCAGTATTGCTTTGTTTGTCTGAGCATGGGAGGATGTAATTGTACTGACAACAATTGACAACAGAAATAGAAATGATTTCATAAATAATTCTCAGTTGATCGGTAACCAAAGCTACCAGAATCCTGAGAATCCAGAATCAGTTTTAATACAAAGTAAAGAAGATCTT
>JANOVD010000452.1:0-1653 GCA_031417255.1 Chitinophagaceae bacterium | reverse complement strand
CGCCGTGATCCGCACCACGCTCGCGAAGGCCATGGCCGACCTCACAGCGCGCTACGGCAACGACACGGCGCGCTGGCGCACGCCCGTGGTCAAGCACACCTTTCTCACGACGAATTTCATCGGCGCGCCGCAGGCCGGGGCCGACGAGCTGCTGACGTTACCGAGCTACATGAACCGCGGCACGCAGAACGACCAAGTGGTGTTCAGCGACGGAACAGTTTCGATGTGCACCGTCGCGCCGCCCGGGCAAAGCGGCTTCGTGGCGCCAGATGGCCGCAAGTCGCCGCACTACGACGACCAGATGGCGCTCTTCAAGGACTTCGGCTGCAAAAGCGATTGGCTCACGCCCGCCAAGCTCGATCAGCACCTCGAATCCAGCAAGCAGTTGAACTACTGATGCTCGCAAGCGATCGCTGTCCGGAAGCACTTCACCGCATCCGCTGATTATTGAGGGTTGTCGGAGGGGACTTCAGGCGGCCGTGATCAGCCAGTTGCGAATTCCGTCCCAAACACCCAGCCATTCGCCTTTTCTCGAACACACGTCTCCCTACCTGTCTAGAACGCGAGTTCCTCACGCGATCTTGCGCCGGCAATGTCAACGGCTGCGGCGTCGCCGGCGGCCGCTGATGCCGCCGCCCTCACTCCCGTTCATGCGCTGGTGTCGTCAATCTCACCGACCGCCCCGAGTGCCTCCCGGATCAGCGCGGGCGAGATTCTGAAGCCGTCGGCCACGAGCGACTCGAGCACCGGGCGCAGCGCGGGCAAGGCGCCAGCGCGACGCGCCTGAACCAGTCCACCGAGGGTGCCACGAACGGTGAGTCCGCGGGACTGGGCCACCCGTCGGCCCAGGCGCTCGTCGATCAAGAGCAGATCGGCGTCCAGCGACTCAGCCAACAAGATAGCCTCGGTTTCCCCGGGATCGAGGCCGCGATCCAGAGCCGGCCACTCGCGATCGACGACGCGCAACCATTCCGCGCGCTTGATCGCGTCGAGGCCAGGCGCGGCTGTGCGCTGTTCGACGACTTCTGTCCAGACCGCGCGCGGGACCACGACCTCGCCGAAGAGGACGGAGAGGAGATCCAGAGCGCCGACGCGCGAGAGAAAAATGAGCGGCGACGTGTCAGCGACAACGACCACGGCCAAGGTCGCGGCTGATCACCGGTCGGCCGGAGGGATGGTCCGAAGTTCTCGCCTGAAATCGTCAACGTCGTAGTCGACCGCGAGGAGCCCATGCGGGCCCGCTTCGATGAGGAACGCGTCGAGCGTCATGCCGAGGGCGCGCGCGGCCGCGGACCGCGTCAGACGTTCAGCCCGCATTTCATCCACGACGAGCAGCAGTCGCGCACGCGCCGCGAGATCCTGCGTGGACTGGCCTGAAAGTGCCGCCGGGACATCGACCGTGATCTGCATGGCGTGTGGTCGAATTGTAGCCCGTTTCGCTGGTGGGAACCCACAACGGCCGCGGCCTAGTTCGGGCCTCCTCGTTCGTCATGCCTCTGCCACCATCCAGTTGCGAAGTTCGTCCCAGACACCCAGCCAACCGCCAAAACTCGGCGAACTCTAGACCTGGCGCGCCGAGCCCTCACCGTTGAGGGAATTCCATGAACACCGCCCAGCCGATCGCGCCGCCCACGACCAGACTCCAGCAGCGCC
>JANOVD010000451.1:0-6060 GCA_031417255.1 Chitinophagaceae bacterium | reverse complement strand
TACCTTTACCTATGATTTACAGTTATGAGAATAATCGCCGTAAAGACTTTAAAAGAATATTGGAAGAGATTTCCATTAGCTAAACAGTCTTTACTGGCGTGGTATGAAGAAGTGGAAACAACAGAATGGAACAATCCAAATGAATTAAAAGCCCAATATCGGAATGCTTCTATATTGACAGACAAGCGGGTTGTATTTAATATTCACGGCAATGATTACAGATTAATTGTGGATATTGAATATCGGTTAAAAATTGTATTTATAGTCTGGTTTGGCACACATAAACATTATGATAACATTAACGCAAAAAAAAATAAGTTATGTTAAGACCAATAAAAAATAATATGCAATACGAAACTTCTCTGGCAAGGGTGTATGATTTACTACAAGGTGAAATCAAACCAAACTCAAATGAATCTGATGAGTTGGAAATTTTATCTATACTCGTAAAAGAATATGAAAATGAGCATTATCCTATTCCTGCTCCTAACCCGTTAGAAGCCATCCGTTTCAGGTTAGATCAAATGAATATGTCCGAGGCTGAACTTGCAACAATCCTTGGGTATCGTTCCCGAAAATCGGAAATATTATCTGGCAAACGAAAATTAAATTTATCAATGATTCGCAAATTACATGAAGCTTTGCACATACCGGCTGAAGTGCTTATACAAACCTATTAACCTGAGCAATATCCTATTGGATAATTAATCCGCATTGGCTCATCATTTATAAGAATTGCAAAACCCGCTACAAGAGCGGGTTTTGGTTACTTTGTAAAAGTATGTCGGGATGATCCCGCTTCGGGCGGGACGACCCCACGCCCCCCAGACGTGTGCCCCGCCGATGGCGGGGCTACATCCCGAAATATTTATTGCAGCTACATAATGAAACATAAAAAAAATCCCTACAAATGTAGAGATTTAATTTGTCGGGATGACAAGATTCGAACTTGCGACCCCACGCCCCCCAGACGTGTGCGCTACCGGGCTGCGCTACATCCCGAAAAAAAATCACTTCTCCAGACATGTGTCCCGCCATTGGCGGGACTACATCCCGAAATTTTTATTAGCCCCCCATAAGTGTGTCCCGCATTCGGCGGGACTACATCCCGAATCAGGTAGGCAAAAGTAAAGGCAAATAATAAGATTTCAAAAATTAGATGGAATGCGTATTTTCTACCAGCGCATCAATTCATTTTTTGTAAATCTGTATTCGGGAGTAAGAATAATATTGTCATCATTTACTTCATACCAGGGCGATAAATCTGCATTTGCAGGATTTACAAGTACATGAATATCCTGTGCAGGCATATAACTTTGTGCCAGTAAATATACTTTTTTACCATTTGCATTTTCTGCTACATCCATTACTATTACAGCATGCCCCGGAAAACCTCCTCTTATTATAACATCGCCGGGTTGTATATCATTAAAATCGGATACCGGTTTCAATTGTTTTGCCAATGATGCAGAACCACACATACCAAAAACCCTGTTTAAATATTTACTGAAATTATCTTTTGTAAATGGAGGTAAAAACCTGTACGCAGTTTTGTTGTTATCGTAAAAAATTATTTGGTCAAATTGTTTTTGAGCAAACAAATATTCAGCTCTTAACCGCATTACAGCATCAGCACATTGTTGCAGATCTCTATTGCCTGTTGAAATATTTAATAAAGCAAATTGTGCAGTTTGATTTTGCTTTGGCTGCCCGTTGTATAAATAAACAGTTTTATCTTCTTTAAGTCCAACATTTCTTAAATAAGTTATAAATGACTCTGACTCGCCGGGTATTCTCTTAAATCCCTCAGGCACGGGTATTGCTTTAATCTGTTTGTAGGGATTGATAATTGAAATCTGTTCCGTATTTTTTTCTGTAGATGAAAAATCAGGGATACAGGTACATGATAAAAATATTAACTGCAAAAGAATTGGGGAAATAAGCTGGTACATAGTTTAGTTTGCAGTTGGATGCAGACTGGATTTTAATCCATATAAAATATATGTTAAAGCTTAAATCCGGATAATTTGAAAAGAGCGGATAGTTTATTTCATTTCGCCCATGCCTTATATATAGCAAAAAACATATCTCAACACTAATTTTATAAAAAGGTGATTTAACGCTTTTAAAAAGGGTGGATTCTTCAATAAAATAAACATATCCGCTTTTACTTTTGACCAAATAAGTATATATTTAAATTTCGAAACCAAACTAACTTTAACCCAACATTTTAAAACCTAAGCTTATGAATAAAAAATTAGTGCTAAAAACAATGATATTGAGTTTACTTATTGTTTTTGCAATATCCGAAAAAGCTTTTTCTCAACGAATAAATGTTACAACTTCGCCGGCAACAGCAAAAATTTATGTTGATGGCAGGCTAAGGGGTACCGGCAATTATACTGTTGGCGTTCCAAGAAAAAGCTGTGTTACTATAGAAGTGAAAGAAGAAGGTTACATGAGTGAAGTAAGAACCTATTGTGATAAAAGAGGTTATGAAGAACCACCCAAAGCAGATTACATACAATTGAAGCAGGATGAGGCATTATTGCCGGCATCAGTAACAGTTACTTCAACGCCTCAAACCGCAAAGATCTATGTAAATGGTGTGGTAATGGGGTCCGGTAACCTGCAGGTTAGTGTACCATTTGGTGAATGTGTAACAGTTGAAGTGAAAGAAGACGGTTATATACCCGAGATAAGGGATTACTGTAAAAAGAAGGGGCAAGGTGCACCGCCAAAATCTGATTATTTTAAATTGCAGGTTGATGAGTCTTATACTTCCACTATCCAAAGTGATATTGCAAACAAAGAGCTTGTGTTAAATGTAAAACAGGATCGTACCAAAGAAGAGGCATGGAAGATCATTGTATCAACTATTTTAGGAAAATTTGATGTGCTGGAAATGAATGATGAGAAATCGGGGTATTTAAGAACCTCCTGGGTTGGCAAAATATTCAAAGCAAATACGGTAAGAATGAGGGTGATCATTAAACAATCAACTGACGACCCGCTCTCTTACAAAATAAAATTCATATCGGAATATTCGGGCAGATCAGGTACACCATTTAGTGCAGATGAACAGTTTGCCGCATTTGAACGTATTTTAAAAACCTATGATGGCTTTTTAGATGAAATAACCACGAAGCTTAAAAATTAGTTTTAAACAAATAAATTTAACCTGAGTTACTGAATGCAGTTGTATATTTTACAACTGCATTTTTTATTATGGTTCATAAACGGGTTAAAAGCCTGTAATGCGCTATTTTTGTTTGTCTGAAGCGCTTTTAAAAAGTTATTCCTTTAATAAAAATGTACTGCAAAACATGGCTAATATTTTAATCATTGATGATGAAAAATCTATCCGCAAAACCCTTTCTGAAATACTCAGTTACGAAGGTTATAAAATTGACGAGGCAGGCGATGGAGAAGAAGGGTTAAAGAAATTCTCAGAAAAAACATACGATGTAGTGCTTTGCGATATTAAAATGCCAAAGCTGGATGGTATTGAATTTTTAGACAGATCAAAGTTGGTTAATCCTGACGTGCCAATTATAATGATCAGCGGGCATGGCAATCTGGATACAGCAGTAGAAGCCGTAAAAAAAGGTGCTTACGATTATATAAGCAAGCCGCCCGATCTTAACCGTTTGCTCATCACTTTACGCAATGCATTGGATAAGCAAAGCCTGGTTACCGAAACCAAAGTGCTGAAACGTAAAGTAAGCAAGACCCTGGAAATGATTGGTGACAGCGGGCCATTAAATAAAATTAAGGACACGATTGAAAAAGTTGCACCAACTGATGCCCGTGTTTTAATTACCGGCGAAAACGGTGTGGGTAAAGAACTGGTGGCCAGGTGGATTCATGAAAAAAGCAACCGAAACAGTGGCCCCATGATAGAAGTAAATTGTGCTGCCATACCTGCAGAATTAATAGAGAGTGAATTATTTGGTCATGAAAAAGGTTCTTTTACATCTGCCATAAAACAACGCATCGGAAAATTTGAAACTGCCAATAGCGGCACGCTCTTTCTGGATGAAATTGGCGATATGAGCCTGAATGCACAGGCAAAAGTATTACGTGCATTACAAGAAGGTAAAATTACAAGGGTAGGGGCCGAGAAAGATATTTCAGTTGATGTACGGGTTATTGCCGCAACCAATAAAGATTTGCTTAAGGAAGTTGACGAGAAAAATTTCAGGCTCGATCTGTATCACCGGCTGGGTGTAATTATCATTCATGTTCCTTCTTTAAACGAACGCAGGGATGATGTGCCATCATTAGTAGATCATTTCCTGGATATTATTGCAACAGAATACGGCCAACCCAAAAAAGAAGTGGATACCAAGGGGATGGAAGCATTAAAAAATTATAACTGGACAGGTAATATACGTGAATTAAGAAATGTGGTTGAAAGGCTGATCATCTTATCAGGCAAAACAATTACATTGGAAGATGTTGAAAATTATGTATTGCCAAAGAAATAACAGAGTTTACAATGAAAACTATTTATTGCATTAGCGGATTGGGCGCAGATGAAAGGGCATTTTCGAAATTGAAAATACATGGTTATAAGCTGGAATTAATTAAATGGCTGATGCCGGAACGGAATGAAACTTTACCGCATTATGCAGCCAGAATGCTGGCAAATATTAAGGAAGAAAACCCAATACTGATGGGGCTTTCATTTGGCGGTATGATTTGTACTGAGATCGCAAAACAGATGGAGGTTGAAAAAATAATTATCATTTCCAGTATAAAATCTGCAAAAGAATTACCATTCTGGATGAAGGTTGTTGCAACTTTAAAGCTTAATAAAATTGTTCCCCTTAAATCAACAAAGCTTACACAACCGATCCAAAACAAAATGTTGGGCGTGCAAACATTGGAAGAAAAAACTTTAGTTGCATGCTTCAGAAAAGAAGTTGATTTGCCATATACCAATTGGGCCGTTAACCAAGCCATCAATTGGAAAAATGAATGGCAACACCCCAAAATATTTCATATTCACGGCGATAATGATAATATGTTTCCTATAAAAAATGTTAAACCAACATATACCATAAAAAAAGGCGGGCATTTTATGATTATGAACAGAGCTGAAGAAGTAAGTGACTGTATCAACACAATTTTGCAGTAGAATTAAGTTTATTCTGTTAAACATTTCAAATCATGACCGTCTTGTTAATAAAGTCGGGGCATTTTTTATAACGAGAGCTAAAGAAAAATTTACATTTGTTCGAATAGCATCTCGGCAGGTTGATAAAAGCTCAGGAGTAAAATGCGATCAAAAGGTTCGACTTAAAAACTATAAAGTATCGCAAGCTTACCCTGAACTTATAAGGCGAGTAAAATATTATGATTAAGAACTTGAAAGAGAACTTGTCTTCATCACAAACAACTTTGAAATAAGTGCACTTGATGTTGCCTGTTTGTATAAATACAGATGGACCATTGAACTCTTTTTTAATTGGATAAAACAGCATCTTAAAGTAAAAAACTTTTGGGGCTATAGTTTTAATGCCGTCAAAACACAAATTTATATCGCAATGATTACTTATCTTTTAGTAGCACTGGTAAAATATCAATTAAAGCTGAAGCAAACACAGTATGAAATCTTACAAATTTTAAGTATCTCTTTAGTATGTAAAACTCCTCTATTGGAATTATTTTTAAACTCCTATCCGCAATATATCAAAGAACAAAAAGATAGTCAATTGAGTATCTTCGATATATAACAAGTCACTAATGGAACTGGTTCATTAATCTTTAACATCCAGCATTACTTCCTGGCCGTCTTTAACAGCCCTTACATCGCCATACCTGCCCACAGTTATTTTTTGATATTCATTGGGCACCAATACTTTTCCTTTGGTATTGATCAAACCTACAAGGCCATTCTTTTTTGTAATAGCACGCCCATATCTAAATGGAGCAATTGATTCATAAATATTTGGCGCAATCACTTTCCCTTCAATGCTAAGCAAACCTAGCTTTCCTTCTTTGGTGGTATAGGAGATACCATCACTGCCAAACGGGCGTATTTTTTCATATTCC